>JAZQWY010000043.1:0-18681 GCA_045632545.1 Eubacteriales bacterium
CCGTACAGAGCATATGTTCTTTGAGGCTGACAGAATTGCGGCATTCAGAGAGATGATCTGCGCTGACACCGCTGAGGAAAGAGAGACGGCTCTCGCTAAGATCCTTCCCTACCAGCAGTCTGACTTCGAGGCTCTCTACGAAGCTCTTGAGGGCACACCCGTTTGTATCAGATTCCTTGATCCCCCGCTTCACGAGTTCGTTCCCACCACTGAGGAAGATATCGCACTCCTCGCTAAGGCTCAGAACAAGAGCGTTGACGCTATCAAGGCTATCATTTCCTCGCTCCACGAGTTCAACCCCATGATGGGACACAGAGGATGCCGTCTAGCAGTTACCTATCCTGAGATAGCTAAGATGCAGACGACCGCCGTTATCCGCGCTGCTATCAACGTTCAGAAGAAGCACGCTGATTGGAAGGTAGTTCCCGAAATAATGATTCCTCTTGTTGGCGACGTTAAGGAGCTTAAGTACGTTAAGAGCGTAGTCGTTGCTACCGCTGACGCTGAGATTGCAGCCGCAGGAGCTAAGCTCGATTACGAAGTTGGTACAATGATCGAGATTCCGAGAGCATGTCTCACAGCTGATGAGATCGCCGCTAACGCAGACTTCTTCTGCTTCGGTACAAACGACCTCACACAGATGACATACGGCTTCTCTCGTGACGATGCAGGTAAGTTCCTCAACGCTTACTACGACGCTAAAATCTTCGAGAACGATCCTTTCGCAAAGCTCGACCAGAACGGTGTTGGTAAGCTTATGCAGATGGCTGTATCCCTTGGCAGACCCGTTAACAAGAACCTCCACGTAGGTATCTGCGGTGAGCACGGTGGTGACCCCACATCTGTTGAGTTCTGTCACAAGATTGGTCTTGACTACGTATCTTGCTCTCCCTTCCGTGTTCCGATAGCACGTCTTGCTGCTGCACAGGCTGCTCTCCAGAACTAATTCGGAAGAAAACTAAAATATTCGGGCGGTTGCACAAAGGTGTAACCGCCCTTTTAATAGCAAAAAATTCAAAAAATTCAAAATAAATCTCAAAAAGGTATTGATTTTTTTCAAAAGCTGTGATATAATACTTAGGCTTGATGTGTGGGAAATACATATCGAGAAAATATTTTGGAGAAGTCGCCTAGTTGGTCGAGGGCGCACGATTGGAAATCGTGTAACCTGTAACAGGGTTCGAGAGTTCGAATCTCTCCTTCTCCGCCAACAAAACAGGGACATCACCCGAGGTGATGTCCCTATTTTGTTGATAGAAAACGCTACGAAGAAGAACTCCTCAAATTTCTTACAAACTCAGCAATTATGCCGCAAAAACCTTATTTTTTTGCGGCAAATGATGTCAAAATGATGTCAGATTATATTCATACAAAAAGGGTTGCGATCTTGATTTTTTTGTGATATAATCACCTTGTAAATAATTATCCGAGAAAGGATACTGTATGAAGCCAAAAATAGTTCTAACAGATTGCGGCACGATAGTCTCGCGCAACGACCTCGACCTTTCGGTGCTGGAGCGATTCGGCGATGTAATCTACTACAAGGAAACTCCCAAAGACTTGACCGCGGAGCGCATAGCCGACGCAGACATAGTTATACTGAACAAGACTGTTATTGAAAAGGCTGAGATAGACAGCGCGAAAAACTTGAAGCTCATCGCTCTTTTTGCCACGGGATACAACAATATAGACATCGAATACGCCGCGAGGCGCGGTATCGCCGTCTGCAACGCGGGTTCTTATTCCACATCTGCCGTTGCCCAACACGTTTTTGCCTTTATTCTCAATTATGCCTCGGGAATATCGGTTTACGACAAGGCTGTCAAAGAAGGCGAGTGGATACGCTCACGCCTGTTCTCCTTTTTCTCGATTCCCACGTCGGAGCTTGACGGCAAAACCATCGGTATCTTCGGATTTGGCACTATCGGGGCGCAGGTGGCAAAGCTCGCCCTTGCCTTCAATATGCGTGTTATTGCCTGTACGAGGACACCAAAGGCGGCTGACGGCGTGGAATTCGTATCCTTTGACGAGCTACTCGGGCAGAGTGATTATCTTACCGTACACTGCCCTCTCACGCCACAAACCGCGCGTATATTTGACTCGAAAGCCTTTTCAAAAATGAAAAACAGCTGTTATTTTATTAATACCGCCCGCGGTGGCGTACTTGACGAATACGCCCTTGCCGATGCTCTGCGAAAGGGAAAGATTTCGGGAGCCGCAATAGACGTGCTGACAACGGAGCCAATGTCTGCCGATTGCCCACTCTATGGCGCTCCTAACATTACTGTCACCCCTCATGTCGCCTGGTCACCTATCGAGACGCGACAGAGACTTCTGAATATCGTCTGCGACAACATAGAAGCCTTTCTCGGCGGACACCCCAAGAATAAGGTAAATTAGACTAAGAGTTCAGCATCCGTTCAAGCAGACCGCAAAGCTCCTCTCTTTTCAAGCTCATACAAGATATTTTATCAAGTAGCTCAGCATCATCTGATGTCGACATAATACCGTCACACAGCTTGATAATTCCCCTCTCTCTTTCCAAGGTATAGCGAATTATTCGGTCAATATCGTCGGCGCGTATCCCGAAGATATCCATAGGCTTCACACGCCCCTGACCAATCCTTGCATTAAGCGAGGGATCACCGCCCAGCTCTACTATCATCGCTCCAATATTTCTGAAGCTATCCACTCCCCCCATAGCCGCGGACTCAAATACCCGCGACAGAACGGGATAATCTCGCTCAAATACAAGCGAATAGTAGATATCATCGGATATGGCGGCGAACTGACGCAGATATAACTCTCTCATAGACTGCATCGTCCTGTTTGCAACTACGTTTCTGTTTCTTCCGTTTGAATTTCTCGGCATATTTATTCCCCCAAAATCTTTGATTTCTATTAAATAAATATGCCAAAGCGAACTGTATTGATATAAAAAACTCTTTTTACTCGCTCCACTCCCGCGTTTCAAGGTTATTGAACGTGGAGAAAGCGCGATAGAGGGGTGAGAACTTCTTATAAGAAGTTCTCACCCCTCTATCTTATGTCACTATCAATATGTTTACTGAGCCGCATCTACTATAGCTGTAAACTTCTTAGCTACAAGAGACGCGCCGCCGATAAGACCGCCGTCAACGTTGGGCTTTGCGAGAAGCTCTGCCGCGTTTGCGTCGTTCATAGAACCGCCGTACTGAATAGTAACAGTCTCGGCAACGTCCGCGCCGTACATATCAGCAAGGACCTTGCGTATCTGTCCGCAGGTCTCCTCTGCCTGCTCGGGGGTTGCGGTAAGTCCCGTACCTATTGCCCATACGGGCTCGTAAGCGATAATAACGTTCTTAAGAGCCTCTGCGTCAACACCCGCAAGGTCAAGCTTTGTCTGCATTCCAACCACCTCGTTGGTGATACCCGAAAGTCTCTGCTCCTTGACCTCGCCAAGGCAAAGAATGACCTTCATACCGGCAGCAAGAGCTGCCTTTGTGCGAAGATTTACAGTCTCGTCTGTCTCGCCGAAATACTGACGTCTCTCGCTATGACCGATGATAACGTATTCAACGCCGATAGCCTTCAGCATCTTTGCCGATACCTCGCCCGTGTACGCTCCCTTTTCCTCATAGTGAACGTTCTCAGCGCCTATCTTAACGTTAGAGCCCTCAGCCGCCTTCATTGCGGCAGAAATAGTTACGTAAGGTGCGCAGAAGATAATATCGCAATTATCTTTTCCCGCAACCATGGGTTTGATCTCATTAATAAATGCAGTCGCCTCGTCGGGAGTGAAGTTCATCTTCCAGTTTCCCGCGATAACTGTCCTTCTCTTAGCAGGATTCATTTTTATATTCCTTTCTTTATTCAAGCAACACCGCCAAAAGCAAGCCTTTGGCGGTATTATATTTTATTTTTGCTTTGTTTTATTACTTGTCCTGAAGGCAAGCGATACCGGGAAGCTCAAGACCCTCAAGAAATTCGAGAGACGCTCCGCCGCCTGTGGAGATGTGTGTCATCTTATCAGCAAAGCCAAGCTTTTCAACAGCAGCCGCGGAATCTCCGCCGCCAATTATCGAAATTGCTCCACTCTCTGCGACCGCAGCGGCAACAGCCTCTGTTCCGCCCGCGAAGTTCTTCCACTCGGAAACGCCCATAGGTCCGTTCCATACAACCGTACCCGCGCCCTTTATAGCGTTAGCGAACATCTCACGAGTCTTAGGACCAATGTCAAGTCCCATCCAACCATCAAGAATATTATCGGAATCAATAACCATATGCTCTGTGTTCTCGTCATACTCTTTTCCAATTACGTTGTCAATTGGAAGCATAAAGTTAACGCCCTTAGCCTTTGCCTTCGCTACCATCTCGTTAGCAAGGTCAAGCTTGTCGTGCTCACAAAGCGACGTTCCTACGTTGAAGCCGGCAGCCTTAAAGAATGTATAAGCCATTCCACCGCCGATGATAAGCGTATCTACCTTATCGATAAGGTTGTTGATAACGCCGATCTTATCGGACACCTTTGCCCCGCCAAGTATAGCGACGAAAGGACGCGCGGGATCGGCAAGAGCCTTACCCATAACCGAGATCTCCTTCTGAATGAGGTATCCGCAAACTGCGGGGAGATATGCCGCAACGCCCGCTGTGGAAGCGTGAGCGCGGTGAGCAGAGCCAAATGCGTCGTTTACGTAGATATCCGCGTAATCAGCAAGCTCCTTTGCGAAATCAGCGCCATTCTTAGTCTCTCTCGCGTCAAAACGAACGTTCTCAATGAGAACAGCCTCGCCTGCCCTCAGAGCCGCGACCTTTGCTTTTGCGTCGGGACCGATAATGTCCTCAGCGAAGGTAACCTTATTGCCGAGAAGCTCGTTAAGTCTTGCTGCAACAGGCTTAAGTGTGAGCTTGTCCTTGTCACCAAGAGCCTTTTTGAGAAGCTCAGCCTTCGCATCTGCCTGTTCCTCTGCGGGAAGAGCCTCAACCTTCTGCTTCTCCTTCTTTGTCAGACCGAAGCCCTCTGTGAAGATAGAGTGGGGCTTGCCCATATGAGAGCAAAGAATAACCTTTGCGCCCTTATCGAGCAGATACTTGATAGTAGGAAGCGCCTCAACTATTCTCTTATCAGAGGTGATAACGCCGTCCTTAAGCGGTACGTTAAAGTCGCAACGGACGAGAACTCTCTTACCGGCAACGTCAACGTCTTCAATTGTTTTCTTGTTATAGGTCATCTTTATATCCACCTTTCAAAAATTTTCCACTTAATACTATACCACAAAACAAAAAATATATCAAGTATTATTTGTTAAAAATATATCTTTTTCCTTATTTTTTTGTTTTTTTATCAATTCTTATACAGTCTCCCTTGAAAAGTATTGCGGGAATAAAGCAATTTGTCGATATCGTTTATGACCGACACCTTTTTCCTGCTCCAATCTGGAGCGAGAAGCTCCTCCGACATTCCGTCTCCCGTAAGTCTCGCCACCACTGTATCAGGTGGCAACAGTTCTATCGCGTCTGCCACAAGCGACACATACTCATCTTTCCCGAGAGGCTTATATTCCCCTCTCTCATAAAGCTCGGCAAGTGGCGTCCCGCGAAGCACGTGGAGCAGGTGAATCTTTATCTGGTCAGGGTGAAGCAACGCCACGTCCTTCACCGTTCGAAGCATCATATCTCTATCCTCGTGGGGCAGACCGAAAATTATGTGAACGCATATATTTATCCTGTCCGATGCCCCTCTCAGCTTATTATAACCCTCGCGAAAATCGGCAAAGCTGTGTCCGCGGTTTATGGAATCAGCCACCCTGTCGTCAGAGGTCTGAAGTCCCAGCTCTACTGTGAGTACCGTCCTTTTTGCTATATCCGCAAGATATTCCAAAGTACTGTCCTCAAGGCAGTCAGCTCTCGTGGCGATATTAAGACCGACGACTCCGTCAAGAGAGAGCGCTTCCTCGAATTTTTCACGAAGCACCGCCGTAGGGGCATAGGTATTCGTATGAGCCTGAAAATACGGAATACACCTGTCCACGCTCCATTTTGAGGACAGCTTACAGCGCGTTATCTCATACTGCTCCGAGATAGGCAACAGCGCACTCTCGGCAAAATCCCCGCTTCCTCTCGCCGAGCAATATATACAGCCGCCCACACCGCATCTTCCATCAATATTCGGGCAGCTAAATCCCGCATCTATCGGTATCTTGGCGCATTTTCCACCAAATGTCCTTCTCAAATAATAGTCATAAGTATAATACCTTTTGTTGGAGTCTGTAAATTCGTAAGGATTCGTATTCCTCTGGGTTTTATTCATATCATTCCTCTTTCGACATACCGGAACACTCACAGCATTTCTTTGACGCCTTCATCATCTTCCTCATCGTCATAGCCACAAGCGTTATGCAAAGAACAGATGTGAATATTATCGACAATAGTCTTGCGTTGCCCGTGGTGGCAAGTACATTTTCAAAGCCGTCAAGTAGCTTCAGAATGCCGAACACCGAAAATATTCCGAAGGATATCCATGCGAACACCCCGGAAGGCAGTGTCTTGCCGAGGAAATAACCTATAAGAAGTCCAAGAATATCAGCCGCGAAAAGAGCAATCGACGAGCCAAGAAAGACGAACAATATCTTTGTTATATCAAATCCACCTGAGCTTGAATCGGCCGCAAGGGTGAGCGCCGTAAGCTGTGTCTTATCCCCAAGCTCAGCCAAAAAGAATGTTCCAAAGATAGTGAGGATAGCACCATATTTGTTTTTCGACGAAACCACGTGTTCCTCGTCATCATTTCCCACCGCCATATAAGCAAAGCACAAAAACGCTACGCCCGCCACAAGACTTATCGCCACCGTAGGAAGAAATCCGCCAAGAACGGTACCGACGACGATAGCGAGAGCGTTGAGAACGCATATTGCCGCCGCAGAACCGATAATGATATCTCTTATCTTATATTTTGACGCCATAGCTATCATCAGAAACTGACTTTTATCTCCCAGCTCGGCTATAAATACCATACCGAGAACCTGCAAAAACAGTGACATTTCTGCTCTCCTTAAACTCCTTTGTATTTTTAGTAAAACGCAGATTATGGGGGAAGGAAAAGTTTTCAAAACTTCCCTTCCCCCATAAGGTAAAGGCTATATCAGCCCAAAAGCTTCTCAACGACCGCAAGTTTAACACAAACGACAAGCACCCTCATCGCCTGCTCAAGCTCGTAATTCGAGGGGAAGCTGGGGGATATCCTTATATTACTGTCGTCCGGGTCATTTCCGTAGGGGTAGGTAGCGCCAACGTTCGTAAGCGTTACGCCCGCCTCCCGGCAGAGCGCGTAAGCACGCTTAGCGCACCCCTTAGAGGTATAAAGACTGACGAAATATCCGCCGCGCGGTTTGCTCCAATGAGCCGCGCCCGTTCCTCCAAGCTCCTCTGTGAGGACATTTTCAACTATCTCAAATTTAGGTCTCAATATACACGCCAGCTTCATCATATGCTCGCGAACGTTCGCCGCGCTCTTGAAATACTTTACGTGCCTTATCTGATTTATCTTATCGTGTCCGATAGTCTGAACAGCCATAACAGACTTTATCTGAGCGAGATTGTTCTCCGACGCCGCAAGCATAGCCACACCCGCGCCGGGAAAGGATATTTTGGACGTAGAAGCAAAGTATAAAACTCTATCCTCCGTTCCGTACTTCTCGCAGAGCTTGAATATATCAGCCAATGTATCGGCTCTGTCCTCATAAATCTCGTGAACAGCGTAAGCGTTATCCCAGAATATTCTGAAATCGGGCGCCGCGGTCGGCATCTTAGCAAGACGCTCTACCGTCTCGTCGGAATACGTGATACCGTCGGGATTAGAGTATTTAGGACAGCACCAAATTCCTTTCACCGACACATCGGACGCAACAAGTCTCTCGACCTCGTCCATATCCGGACCCGTGGGAAGCATCTTGACTGTTATCATCTCAATGCCGAGAGACTGACAGATAGCGAAATGACGGTCATATCCGGGCGCGGGGCAGATGAATTTTATCTTTCCCTCTGAGCCCCAAGGCTTCTCGCCGCCAACAACTCCGTAGAGCATGGCTCTCGCAACCGAGTCATACATGAGATTAAGCGAGGAGTTTCCGCATATTATCAAATTATTAGCTGGAATACCCAACAATTCCGAGAACAGTCTCTTTGCCTCAGGAAGTCCGTCAAGCAGACCATAGTTGCGGCAGTCAATACCTGTCTCACTCGTACAATCCTCAACTGTGGAAACGCAATTCAGCATATCCATTACAAGGTCTATCTGCTCCTTGCAGGGTTTTCCTCGAGAAAGGTCAAGCGAGAGATTTCTTCCTTTAAGCGCCTCATACTGAGCGTCAAGCTGTTTTTTCTCAGCCATAAGCTGCTCAGACGTCATCTGAAAATAGTTCATTTGCTCCTCCTGATATCGTCTATCCCAAAATATATAAATGGGCTTTTTATGCTTTAGATGATGGCCTTATACGGCATTTCTAACATTATATCATACGCTTATACAAAAAGCAAGAACTATTTTTGAATTCTGCAAAATGTTAACAAATTATACACACTTTTAGCTTTTATCCCAAAATTTACGGACGATTTCTGCAAGAGACACGGCATTTCCTGCATATTTTACATCATTCCAATGCTCAGGAAACAGATTTCTGTATTTCTCCTCGGCATACCTGTCATCGACAAGTACAACGATACCTCTGTCCCCGTCACGTCTTATAACCCTTCCAGCCGCCTGAAGTACGTTATTCATTCCTGGGAAGGTATAGGCGTAATCGTATCCGCTGCCGTTGCGCGCCTCAAAATAATCCTTTATAATATTCTTCTCATTTGAAAGCCCGGGTAGTCCCACGCCGAAGATTATCGTTCCTATAAGTCTGCTACCCGGTAGGTCTACCCCCTCGGAGAACGAGCCCCCCAACACACAGAAGCCTATACGGAGCTTACCCGTGTCCTCCTTGAAGCTGTCGAGAAACTCCTCCTTCTCCTTCTGCGTCATATTCCGCTTCTGCACCACCGTCTTTACATCGGGATATTTTTGCGAGAATGCGCTGATCACAGACTCAAGAATATCATATGAGGGAAAATACACTATGTAATTCCCCGCCCTTGAGCATACCGCCGCGGCAATTACCGAAGCGTATTTGAGCGCGTTCTTTTTTCTGTCCTCGTATCTCACGCTCAGATAATCGGCGACCGTCACGCAGAGATTTTCTCTGTCAAATGGAGATGGCAGGGCGATATGCGAGGAATCCTTGCCACCGCCAAGAACATCAATAAAATAATCCTCGGGCGTGAGCGTTGCCGAGAACATCACGGTGCTCACGGCTCTATTCTGAATTATGTTCAATATATGCGATGGGTCAAGACAATATACCTTTACAGTAGTGTCTCCGCCAGATATTTCCGTATAAAACAGAAAGCGCTCGTCAAAATACTCGCAGACCGCCATATAACGCCTGATATCCGAAAGAAGTCGGTCAATATCTGCCGCCAACGGACTTTCCGTGTTCTTCCTCAGCCACGCGTCAGCGCGGCATTTGAAGCTTTCAAGCTCGGATATAAGATTTACAGGCAGAGAGGAATTGAGATAAAATCCTCTCTCCTCACCCTCGGCAGTCCTTATAAGATCGTCCTTGCAGAGCCGTCTCATACCTCGCAAGGTCATTATCATCTTCTCGAAGCAATCGTTTATCTCCACCTCGGCGGGGTCAATATGGGCGTATATCCTCTCAAACGCCGAGCGCTTCAGCACCGCCGAATACATCTCCCTCGCCCTGTCGGCAAGGTTATGCGCCTCATCAAGCAAGAATATATACTTCCCTCTCTCGCCAAAGTCGGAAAAATATCTTCTGAAATAGACCATAGGGTCAAATACGTAATTATAGTCGCAGATTATTATGTCACAGTACTCCGAAAGGTCGAGCGACAGCTCGTAGGGGCAAACTCTATATTTCAGAGCCACCTCTCGTATTATCTGCCTTGTAAATCCGTTCTGCCTTGAAAGAAGCTCAAATATAGCGTCCTCGGCTCTGTCATAATAACCGCGCGCGAAATCGCAGACCGCGGGGTCGCACATATCATCCCGTCTACCCGTGATACGCGCTCCGCAAAGGCATACCTGCTCTTTTGCATTTATCACCGCCGTGCGCAAACGAGCCCCCCCCTCAAAGAGCTTTCCCGCCGCGCGGTATGCCTCGCGCCTCGTGCTGGACTTTGCCGTAAGGTAAAATATCTTGTCGGCGTATCCTGTGCCAAGCGCGCGGACTGCGGGATATAGCGAGGATATCGTCTTTCCCGTACCTGTGGGGGCTTGAACGAACAGTCTCTCACCACGCCTCATCGCGCGGTAGCACTCGCGAATCATTATCTCCTGCCCCTCACGAAGCTCGCTGTACGGGAACGCCGCGTTCTCGGCGGTGGGAAGTAGTTCCTCAACCCTGTGCTTCATAAAGCTCGCCGCACGACTTATCCTCGCTATCACACTCTGATACCAGAGGCGCAGCTCGTCGGTGTCATATTCGTAATTAAAATACTTTATCTTTCCGTTATCCGAGTTGACGTAGGTTATCCGTCCGCAAATATGCCCAAGCTCCTCGCGGCATGCAAGAAAATACGCGTAGCATTTCATTTGCGCCACGAACATCTCCTTGGGCGGAGCAAAGAAATCAAATGCCCTGACGCTCTTTATCTCGTCCACAGTTACCCTTCCGTCTCGCATTATCACGCCGTCAGCCCTTCCGCTTACGGTGTAATATATTCCGCCGTACATACAGGTATTCGTGAGCGCCACCTCGGGGGTATAAAAATCCCCCGCCTCGCTTTGTATCCTCCTGTGTATCTCAGCGCCTGCCTGCATAGATTCGGCGTTGCCCTGTCTTGCGTGTCCTAAGTCTCCACCGCAAAACGCGCGGGAGCAAAGCTCTCTCACAGAAAGCTCTACCGAACAAGTGTCAGTCACGTATTTCATTCTCCCGCCCTCCTTGCATATCGGATTTACCCTCTTAATTATAACATCAAAGGGGGCGTTCCGTCAACAGATTTCCTCAATCCTCTCAGTTTTACCATAAATTTAGGGGTTACATTTTTCTGTCGACGTGATTATAATATAAATAAGAACAATTAGTCTTAACGGAGGATTTATGGAATTCATACTGATAAGCGAAAACAAGATAAAGGTCATTCTCACAAACGAGGACCTTCAGGAATTTGAACTTGACGCAGATGAGCTTGACTATTCCAATACCGACACAAAGAGAATGTTCTGGGACGTACTCAGCCGAGCAAAGCATTCCACAGGCTTTGACACCGACGGTCAAAAGGTGCTCGTCCAGCTCTACCCCTCGCGTTGCGGCGGCTGTGAGATGTTTGTCACAAAAATAGGCGTACTCAGCTCTGATGAGGAAACTCCTCACCCGACGGATAAGACGCCGCCTATCATATCCGAGAAGATAACCGTCAAGGGAAAGCAAAGAAGCAGATACGCCGACAGGAAGCGCTACGCCGCCTTTGGCTTTGACTCTCTGCCGCAGATGCTTTCCGTCTGCCGACAGCTTCAAAGCTCGGGATACAGTGCCGAAAGTCTGGCATACATAGACGAAGCGGGAAGGTATTATCTATTTCTCTCCAACGTTGACACCTCTGGCTACACTCCCCTTGACGAATACTCCTTCATATGCGAATTTGGAGCTATTGAAAATCAAGAGACGGCAAAATATTATCTCGCCGAGCACGGACGGCTCATCTGTCCCAAGAACGCCGTCTCGGTACTCTCTCGGTGTTAGTTCTCCGTATCCTTTTTTCAGCCGATATATACTCACCGTATAGCTCTCGATAAAGTGATTCGGTCTCTGCCGTCATCTTTTTTGAATTAAGCTCGGAAGCGTATCTCGCCTCCGCCGCGTGCGACATTCTCTTATATAAGCTCTTATCATTGGCTATGCGGCGTATCATATCCGCAAGCTCGGCGAAATCCCCCTTGGTATATATAAATCCGTTCTCTCCGTGTCGCACCATATACGGATTTCCGCCATATGAGCTCGCCACCGCAGGTAGACCTATACTCATTCCCTCCGAGAGTGCCAAGGACGACGTCTCAGTGCCCACTGAGCAGTTCACGTTCAAATCGAGACTGTTAAAATATTTCTCAACGTCATCTGTAAAACCCGTGAATATCACCCTATCCGTGATTCCAAGCGAGCAAGCAAGCTGACGAAGATCGGTCATAAGGCTTCCGTCGCCGATTATCACAAAGCGGTAGCGGTCATCCTCGCGGCACAAAATCCTTGCCGCGCGAAGAAAGCACTCGTGGTCCTTGCATTTCTCAAGTCTGGCGCAGATACCCACAGCAAAATGCCCCTCAAGCCCCAACTCGCTCCTGACGTTATACCTTTCCTCATCAGAATATTTTCTCAAAGGATCAACCCCATTGATTATCACCCTTATTCTCTCCTCACTCACCCCCATCAATGTAAGATCCTTCCTCGCGGCATCTGCCACGGCGATAGCCCTGTTTGAAAGCAACATACTAACACCGCCGACCAACTGTTTTATCGGCGGTGTTTTAATTATTCTGGGTACAGGATAGGTACAGTGGCGCGTGTGTATTCTTATCGGCGCGCGGCAGAGCCACGCCGCTAATCTCGCGCTCATACAGCCGTGGGCGTTAACGATATCGGGCTCTACCTCCTTTATGATATCACGTATTTTCCGCACTGCGCTTATATCAAAAGACTTATCTATGCACCCATCAACAGCATACGTTTTAACCCCCAACTCGCAAAGTTTTTGCTCCAATCGGCTACCTCGCGGCAGTATCACCGCCGTTTCAATCTCGTCTCTGTTGCTGTTTTTCAGCCTTGTAAGTAGTAACCTGCCTGCCCCGCCTATATTCGTGTCACTTATCGCCTCGATAACCTTCATTTTCATTCCTCCTTTTAAGTAATACACTATTGTTGCCCAATAGGTAGGAGAAAATACATTGAAATGAATTTTTTCGCTAGATTATTATTTTTCCAAAATAAAAAACACCCGACGGTTCATTTCTAAACCGTCGGGGTCTTTTAACTTTATTCTTCTTTAGGAATGTAAAGCTCGTAATCCTTAAGCTTTGCTTTTGTGAAAATAGCGGGACAATAATACGTAGTCTTTACCTTTGAAAGATCGTCATGAGTTAGTGTTGCATTCTGGTTAAATATAACGGGAATCACAGCCATCTCATCAACAACTATCTTTTCGGCGTCGTGAAGCAGAGTTGATCTCTTTGCTATATCCTTCTCAGCGAACACTTCTTCCATCTTTTTATTATAGTTCTCGCTGTCATAATTGGAAATGTGGGGCGTGAGCTTATATTCGGTTGTAGTCATGTCCATTCCCTGTCCGGAGAAAGCCTTTGCAAGTCTCGCAAGGCAGGAATATGCATCCGCAGAGTACGACGTGTAATCAACAGCGATCATTTCAAACGCGCCTGCTCTGTAGGCTTCCGCGAATATATCGTCTTTGATATCCTTCGCAACCTCATTTGTAGTCCTGAGGATATCGTCATTTACTATCACGTCGATAGCATTTATCGCAACATGGAAACCAAGCTCTTGCCATGCTTTCTGTACCATCTCGGCAATCATCATATGAACCTCATCATACGAAGCCACAGTGATAGCAAACATATACTTGGACGCATCAATGCCCGACTTACCGAGAGCTTCCTTCGCAGCCGCCATATCAGCAGAAGACTTGATAAGCTCTCCGCCAACCTCTCTGAAGGACTTCTTTGCGGAATCAGCGTCAAATACACCATAAGGAACCAGACCCGTCGCAGCCTTTGCGAATACTGCCGCCTGAGCTATTGCGTTACGGTCAATAGCAAGAGATAACGCGCGTCTTACGTCAGCGTTCGCGAATATTTTATCTCCGTCCACGCCTTCAACGAGCGCTCTTCCGTCCACGTGGTTCTCAGCCCATTCGCGCTTGTCGTTAATAAACATACACTCATTTGTGGAAAGCTTCTCAAACTTAGCAGCATTGTAATATCTTATAATTGCGTTATGATTGGGAATATATGTATGCGTGCTGAGAGCATCTGTGATCTCCGCTACGTCCTTGTAGTTGCCTCTTACCGACAACGGAATATCTCCAACATAGAATATCTTACCCTCGTTATAAGCCTGCATTATCTGCTCGTCTGTCATTGTGTAGTCCACAACTATTCTGTGAGGAGTAACAGACTTGTCGATCTTATCTTCCTTAAAATCGCGATAATAGTAAGAGTTTCTCTCAAGCATGAGTCCTGCGTCCTCTTCATCATAGGAAACTTTTCTAAGACGGAAAGGTCCGCTGGAGACTATCGTAGCAGGCTTTTTCGCCCAGTCGTCAGTCTTGGTTACTACCTCCTCGCGCAAAGGCACGAGAGCATAACTCGTAAGATTTACAAGGAACTGCTCATAATCTATCTTGCCCTCGAACACTATCTCAACAGTATTCTCGTTAAGCGCATAAACGCCAAGCTCGTCAATAGTAGCGTCGCCTTCCTTCACCGAACGCGCGTTCTTAAGGTCATAAAGCAATGATGCTGCTTCGTAGGAATCCTCAAGGGTAAGAATACGTTTCCAAGCAAAAACAACGTCGTTCGCCGAAACCTTCATACCGTCTGTCCAACAAGTATCGTTAAGCTTAATCTGCATTTTATACTCGCCGGCCAGCTCGTTTTCGATTATTTCATAATCCTTCGCTAAGGATTTCTTTACCTTTCCGTTAGAATCAAGAACGAACAGATTATCGAAAAGCAAGCTAACTATCCTCAAATTAGATTCATTCTCATATGCATGGGCAGGATCGAGATCATAGACCATATCCGTCAGATACATATAAATATACGCACCCTTATCGTTTTCGTCCTTTTTCGCGCATCCGACAAGAGCGGCAGCCAACATAATAAGGCAGAGTGCCAAGGATATAACTCTTTTTGCCATTTTTAGAAACCTCCTTCTGGTTCACAGAACTGAACAGTATTATCAAAATACTGCTCGTTACATTATACCATTCTTTTCTTATAAAATCAATGTTAATAAGTACAACAAAATCACTTTTGGATATTTGCACAATTTGGGTTGGATTTTGTTGTAAATTTTCAACATAACAGAGTTTACAATATAGTCCTAAATGGATATAAAACTATTTTCAAAGCATAATAATACTATTACAAATAAGGAGTCTTATATGAAAAATTACATTCATTCGGACTTAGCCCTTGAAAGCAGTTACGCCCTGAGGCGCAAGATATCCCATGCGCCCGAATATTCAGAGAAAACGCGAGGCGAATTGAAGGTCTGCCGCCTTGATATAAACACCCCTGCCCTATCTAAAAAATACAACCGTAACATGGGAACGTATATAACCGTCATATGCGGAAAGATGTGGCTTTTTTCCGAGGAACAGTTAAATAGCGCCGTAGAGACTATCGGCGACGAGTTGAGGGAAATGCTCCGCCGCGTCACCGAGAAAGAGATAAACGAAAGCTTCAGCGTACTTGTGGTAGGTCTTGGAAACGCGGAGATAACCCCCGATTCTATCGGTCCGCTGACAGTATCCCGCCTCACGGTCACAAGACACGTGAACGATATAAGCCCCAACATTTTCCAAAGCCTTGGACAATGCACGGTCTCAGCTATCTCCCCAGGTGTTCTGGCGCAGACCGGCATTGAGACAGTGGAGCTTATCAAGGGGGCTGTGAGTAGCATAAGACCAGACGCCGTTATAGCCGTTGACGCTCTCGCTTCAAGAAGCTGCGAGCGTCTCGCCGCCACCGTACAGATATCCGACGACGGAATAAATCCCGGCTCTGGTATAGGAAATCTACGCAAGGGGATAAACCGAAAAAACCTGGGCGTTCCCGTGATAGCGCTTGGCGTTCCCACCGTGGTGGATTCCGCCACCCTTGTATACGACGCGCTTGAAAAGGCGGGGATAACCGACGTAGGAGACAGTCTAAGAAAGGTGTTGGATAACGGGCGCGGCTTCTTCGTCTCCCCAAAGGAAAGCGATGTTATCGCAGACAGCGTGGGACACCTGCTTGCGCGCTCGCTGGATTCGGCTTTCCGAGCGTTATGACATATTTTCGCTCCTTAGAGAATATATTTGAATGAATATTTTCAAAAGGAGTGATAACAATGCTTGGACGAAAAAAAGAACTTGGCGCCCCAAAAGATACCCCTGCTCTCCCGAAGGGCGAGACAATAAGCTATGAATCAAGAGCGAAAAACAAAATAAACCGCTGGTACAAAATATATCTCGCTACCACGCTGAGCGTGGTATGCCTGACAGTACTATTTCTTTTTGTAGGTATATCGGACAAAAGCGCATTATCCCCAAGCCTTGAGAGTATCGCGTCGGGACTTCTCTCCACTGACCTTATGGACCTTTCGGGCGGCAGACCTACCTATAACAAAGATGAGATAAAAGATAATTACAATAATATTTTCGATGTGACCGACGGGATCCTTCTCCCATCAAAGGATCCCGACGACTCGGACACGGTAGTTGTTCCCGACAACGACACACCGCCGCAAAAAGATAACATCTACGATTTCGACTATTCCGCTGTTCCTGAGGGAGAGACCGCCATAATCCCTATGGACCTCTCTCTTTCCTCTAACGGAAGCGCATACATATACAATTCAACGGGATACACGCCAGACCTCAAAGCACTCCTCGCTGCAGATTTTACCACAGCCAACAAGCCCTCGTATATATCAAACACCAACTCTCCACTCGTGCTGATAGTCCATACCCACGGAACAGAAAGCTACTCGAAGGACGGAGCTATATCCTATCTTGACAACGGCAGTGAGATCGCTCGTTCTGAGAACACCTCAGAAAATGTTGTTGCAGTAGGAGCAGTTATGGCGGAAATACTGAACAAAAACGGTATTCCTACACTCCACTGCACAATCATGCACGACAGGATACAGTATAAGGATTCATACGCCCGCGCCGAGGAGACTATCAAGCAATATCTTGCAAAGTATCCCTCGATAAAGCTGGTGATAGACCTACATCGTGATGCCGTCATAAAAAGCACAGGGGAGCTTGTACGCCCTGTTACGGAGGTCAATGCTGAAGCGACGGCGCAGGTTATGTGCGTTGTGGGAAGTGATTGGGGCGGTGATGCCTGCCCCGCGTGGCAGAACAATCTTTCCCTCGCTTTGAAGCTTCGGGATTCGCTTAACGCAAAGTACGTAAACCTCTGCCGTCCCACATATCTCCGTGCCTCGACCTATAATCAGGAGCTTGCCCCATACTCTCTTCTCTTAGAGCTTGGAGCCAGTGGAAACAGTCTTGCCGAGGCAAAAAGAGCCGCCGCGCTGGTGGCGCAAGAGCTGTTACCGTTGATAAAGATGATGTAATTAAATCATAACTTAGCATTACATTAAGCTGTCAGCCTGAACGGCTGCGAATATTCATTCTACATTTTACACAATTTTTCGATTTTGGAAAAATATTTTTAAAAACCCCTTTACAAGTCGAATTTTGTATGTTATAATAGTTCCATAATAAGAATTTTGCGAGGGTGTTATGGACTATATTGAAAGAATTAAGAAAATCAAAAGCGAACGTAAGATAACCAACGAGCGTCTTTCCGAGCTTACGGGAATCCCTCTCGGAACACTGAGCAAGATACTCGCGGGTATCAGCGATTCCCCAAAGCTCGTTAATATCGTCGCTATCGCCGACGCGCTTGGCTGTACCCTTGATTATATCGTCAGCGGTGTCTCCGAAAATACCAATAACTATACTCTCTCTACCGACGAAATTGCTTTGGTAGAGGACTTCAGATATCTTGACGGGCACGGACGGGAGCTCGTTAAGCTGGTAGTTTCAAAGGAGCTGGAGCGCACTTCCCCGAATGCCGCTCGTGAAAAAGCTACCGTTGTCATTCCAAGAGACAGCGTAAAGCGAAAGATGAGCTATATGGAGGCTTCGGGTGCGCTCGCGCGCAGAAATATCCCCGTCTACCGTCTCCCTGTCTCCGCAGGACCCGGTGTTTATCTTGACGACACTACCACCGAGGAGATAAGTATCCCCGATAACGAAAAGACCGCCACCTGCGACTTCGCTCTCAGGGTAAGCGGTAACAGTATGGAGCCCATTTACCATAACGGCGACCTCGTCCTCGTTGAGGACTGCGATTCCGTTGAGGTCGGTGAGCTAGGTATCTTCATCCTTGACGGAGACGGATTTTTCAAAAAGTTCGGCGGGGACAGGCTTATCTCGCTTAATCCCGAGTACGCCGATATCCTTATCAAAAATTTCTCAGAGGCGGTCTGCTGCGGCAGGGTTATAGGTAAGTTGAAAAAGAGATAATTAACATATGACTAAGGGAGAGGGAGAGAACTTCTTAAAAGAAGTTCTCTCCCTCTCCCTTAAACCCTGACCCTCTTTCAAGAACTTTTAAACGAATGGGGATTATAAAGTAAGCAGTTCTACGTAAAGCCTTTGCTTATTTTATTGCAACGGCAAGGCAATAACCGAATATACTTTTGCGTTTAAATGCTTTTGGAGGTGGGGGAGCGCGAGCGGGCGGAACGCTTTTCACAAGAAAAGGTTCCGCCCCCTCGCACGATATATCATTATCTATTACTTAAAATATTCAACTGCAGACTCGAACATCTTCATATCGTACTC
>JAZQWY010000044.1:0-5153 GCA_045632545.1 Eubacteriales bacterium
TTCTCCATTTCTTTAAGGTGATATCTTACGCCTATTATATCACGCATTTGATTGAATTTCAAGTGTTATTTACGCTTGTTTGGCAATATTAAATTCCACCCAAGTTTTATATCCCGTACCGTCCTTTGCGGAGAATTGGCATACAAGGCGATAATCGCCTTCCTTTGACATGTCGAATTTCTCTGTGGAGTATGATTTGGCCACCGTTGCTTGCGGCTCAAGAATATGCGCTATCTCGTTAAAGCTCAGGTCTTGCGGGGTGATATCTGTCCAAGCATTGCCATTCTTATATTCGATAGAGTAGGCTTCGCCGTATATCACGTCGCCGTCGGTCTCGTTGTGCCAAAAGGCGTTCAGAACCTTGTGTCCTCCCGAATCTGTATCTACGGACTTATAGGTAAGATAAACGCCCGCGTATTCGGTGTGTATGTCCTCGTCTGCGGTAAATACGGTGTTTTTGTTCTCCTTGCAGCTTACAAGGCAAAGCAGCAGAGAACAGAGAACGAGCGATACGGAGATTAATTTTTTCATAGCTTTTACCTTTCTTAAATCTAAGTCTCTGTTTATTAAGTCGCGCTTTTTGCCGCAGGGTTGCGTGTTTTATAAAAATCAACAGAAAATATCCGTTATTTCATCAATTCGTCAGTGAGGCGGATTATCTCGGGCGCTATCTTTTTTCGCTCACGCTTGGTTACAAGCTGGTAGACGGGGAAGGCAAGACTTGCTAGAATTCCACCGACCGCGCCGATGACGATACCTATCAGCATAGCCATATCTCTGTGTGCCCCGAGGATATTTGACAGCTCGGTCATAGCAAGGCTCATTCCAAAGCCTAGCACAAGTGTGCCGATAACGCCGAAGACGATAGCTACGCTCTGCGCTTTTTTCGTCACGCTCCTGTCAAGGCGACGCAGAGTATCCATTTTGTTTTCCTCACGTCTCTCGTATTTTTCTCTGATGTGCTTTAGCTCAGCCTGTTCTTTCGCCGAGTAAGTGTAGCTAAATCTACTGTTGTCGTTATTGTTATCCATTTGTTTTTTCCTCTTTTTCTAACGTTCTCATTTTTTTCGTGCTTTGCGCTATTATATATATCGCCATAACGATTATGAAGGCTGATACGGCAGCTCCCGTTGCCGCCAGCATTATGCGACGAAAGGCTAAGCTCTGCTGCGCGCCGAAGATGGTAAGCATAGTGGATTCAAGCGTTAGCATAGATACGCAGGCGGCGGCGAGGCTTATAGCTTTTGAAGCCGAGTATACGGGGCTGTTGAACTTGCGGTATTTTATTATGTTGACTATAGCCACGGTAAGGGCGGTAAAGGTATACGCCGCCATAGCTATGGTGGTTATCTCGTGATGTATGAAGGTCCTGTTCCAATATACCATAAAGAAGATTATCAGGGAGAGGGCTAAGTTCATAACGAGAAAAACTATCCCGCACGCCCGATATCTGACAAGCTCAGCGCGCATTCTCTCGCCAGGAGCGTTTTTACTTGTGTACCGCGCAAGAAAGAATCGCATAATGGCAAGGGAGATATAATATCCCGCTAAGGAATAAAACCAAAAGGTATGGTGATAAAAACCGAGCCAGAGCTGAAAAACTGCGTAGGCGGTGTTCCAGATAAGAGCGCCGTAGAGCGAGACTTTAACACGTAGTCGGTCATCGTCCTGCCAACGCTTCGCGTATCGGTTTTCGTTCTTAAAGACCTTTATAAAACGCACCAAATAAGGTATCCTAAAGCACCACACAGTCAAGGTATACGCCGCGAGAACATAAGATACGTAAGCCATTACAGACTGTGTTCCCACAAAGACCATTGAATAGACGAGAAAGACAGTAGCTATGGGAACGAGAACGGTCATAATAGCCACGGGCGGGAATAATAAAGCTTTACATAGTTGCTTCGGTTTCATTTTTATCCCTCCTGATTTTAACCTTAAAGGTCGTGCCGAGACCTACTGTGCTCTCAACGGCTATATCTCCCTGCGTGATATCCACCACGCGCTTGACAAGAGCGAGACCAAGTCCGTTACCCTGTGTCGCGCGAGAAGTATCGCCCTGATAGAATTTCTCAAAAATATGCGCTCCCACCTCGGGAGACATTCCGCACCCCGTGTCCGCTATCTTAACTGTGGCGTAGTCACCGTCAGCCGAGAGTGAGAGGGTGACCTTGCCGCCACTCTCGGTAAATTTGAAGGCGTTGGAGAACAGATTGTTCCACACGAGCGAGAGAAGCTCGCTGTCGGCAGTGACGAAAACACCCTCGGTAATATCGGTCTCAATTTCAATATTCTTTCTTTCCCAGACGTTTTCGTATTGCAGCAGACATTCGCAGAGCTGCTCGCTGAGGTCGTATGTCTCGGCTTTCGGATATATCTGCTGATTTTCCAGGCGATTGAGCTTCAGTATATTAGTCATCATATCAGAGAGGCGGCGGGACGCGTCAGTCATAGCCTTGGCGTACTCAACGCGCTTTTCGTCGGGTAGCTCCGGAGCTTGAAGGAGCGTTCCGTAATTCTGAATAACGGCGAGAGGCGTTTTCATTTCGTGAGAAACGTTAGCGATAAAGTCGGTACGCAGAGTCTCCACGCCCGATAGCTCCTCCGCCATTTTGTTGATACATTTTATGATGTCATTGAAGCTGTCGTCAGCGGCGAATTTTGCTATCGGCTTCACGCGAACGTTGAAATTTCCGGCAATCATCTTTTCGGTTGCCTCGGTAATTCTTTTTACGGGACGCTCTACCGTAAATTTACGGCGAAGGTAATCAACGACTGCCATACCAATGCTTAAAAGTATTACGTTCAGCATCGTTATTTTTGCAGAAGCTGTGATTTCTTCCTGCGTGAATTCCCGATCGATAGAACCCTGCAATGCCGAAATAAACAGCATAATGCAACAAGTGGTCAGAAATGCGGCAAGCAGAAAGAAGATGAAAAAATTACTTACCGTACTTATTATCCTTTTCGTCGTATTTCCTTTTTTCATTTTATCACCGCCTTATATCCGAGCCCGTGGACCGTCTGTATCTCGAAGGAATCGCAATCGGATAGCTTCGCACGGAGTTTAGTCATATAAACGTCTACAGTACGCGTACCCGTTTGAGTGTCCACGTCCCAGAACTCGTCCATAAGTTGTGTTCGCGTGAAGGTCTTTTTGGGGTAGGAGAGGAGCTTATAGAGTAGGTCGAACTCCCTCGCGGTAAGAGATATCTCCTCGCCTCTCAAGCTCGCCGAGCGTTCGTCTGCGTCCATTATGAAGTTTCCTACCTCAAGTCGGCGGCTCGTCGCTATCTTGGAACGGCGAAGAAGCGCACCGATGCGGAGAAAGAGCTCGTCAAGGTCGATAGGCTTGGTCATATAATCGTCGATACCAATACGGAATCCCCTTTGCTTGGACGCGAAATCGTCGCGGGCGGTCATAAAGAGTATCGGAATGTCGTTGTTGAGCGAGCGAACTGTCTTTGCGAACTCAAAACCGTCTATATTTGGCATCATAATATCCGAAACTATAAGGTCGAAGGTGGTCTTATACATAGCGTCATAGGCTTCCTCAGCGCCGAGACAGCCCGTGGCTTCATATCCGCTGTGATTAAGAAATGAGCAGACACTTCTATTCAGGTCTTTGTCATCCTCAACGACTAAAATCTTGAACATATATCTATCCTCCAAAGACATTTTTTGAGTGTATACGCTTATTATACCATAGAAATGTTAAAGTTTTGTTTGCGTTTTGGGTTTTTCAAAAAATTTAAGGCGAGAATGGTGCGTGCTCTTAAGGACAGTTTTACCTACCGACAGAAAGAGTAAGGTTTCCTAACAAAAATAGGGCGGTTTGAGCGAAAGTTCAATCCGTCCTATTGTTTTTTTCATTGTTATGTCAAATTGCTTTTGCCTAAATTACACTTTGAGCAAAGTGTTTGCAGATTTTCCATTGTTGTTTCTCCACCCTTTGACCAAGGGATAATATGATCAATATGTAGTTCTACTGAAGAGTCTTTAGCAGGGGAAGCTCCGCACATACAACACTTAAAATTGTCTCTTTGCATAACAATAAATCGCAACCTCAAATTAATATCTCTTTTGGTTTTGTGGTTTGAGGAGGTACTGGGTGTAGTGTTGTATTCCATTTCCTGATCGTTAATGTATAATACAAACATTTTAAGAGCGCTTGACCATTGTCCAAATCGTCTTAGATATGCACCGCTGGATATGTTAGAAATAAGCGTATTATCCATATCTCGTCTGGTGGGTTGTTTCCCGATTTTTATCCATACATTCTCAATGTTTTCAAAAAGTTCTACGTTAGAAAAAGTTTTACATTTATAATCGAGTTCAGCAATCGATAATGCTTTATTCCAAGTTCCAAATCTTCGACTGACAGCAGAACTGCTGTATTGCCCATTTTCATCGTATTCTTTCATTGATAGCGATAAAGCATTAAGCATTTTTGCGGTAGCTTTCAAATCTGCTATTAATTCCTCATCACTTACACTCTTATGAAAATCCGTGTATTCAAATTTCATATTTGAAAGTCCTTTCTTTAATGCATCATTATATAAATATATTATATCATAAAATCTCAAACAAATCAAGTCATAAGTGTAAACGGGCTTGTTTCATACTGTCGAAAGTTTTTTTGATAAAGATAATTACCTTTCGGAGGGTGGAAAACATTTCGTCAATTTTCCTGACAAGCACTGCATTTGTGGACACAAACACAAAATACGGCACACCTCTTTCGAAATATGCCGTATTCTGCAAAACTGTCCTTTAGAGTGACGCTCTAACAAAGCTTGATTTTTTGATTTGTTTCGTTTTAGGAGTAAAAAAATTAACTTTTTTTACTGTTTTTTATAAAAACTCTTGACAAAATCGCTTTAGCATGATAAAATCCTCTTATATTGATAAAATGCTATGATCGGAAACGAGTAAAATTTCTCAAAATCTTCAGAGAGTTGCCGTACGGTGCGAGGCAACGGTGGCGGAAATTTGAATACATTCCGGGAGTTGCGTCCCGAAATTTCAGTAGGCGGCGACGGGTGCGACCGTAATATCGCGAGGACATTCTATGCCCGCAGAGGCCGTTTTCGTAAGGCGACGGCAAAGCAGAGTGGTAACGCGATCTTGATCGTCTCTGTATCAATCCTTTG
>JAZQWY010000045.1:0-12407 GCA_045632545.1 Eubacteriales bacterium
GAGAATGTTATTTTCTTCAAGGAGAACGGCACATTTGACGAGGAACTGACAAACAAGGTAATGGCTGAGGAGCTGAAAAAGCACGAGTATGCCGTTATCCCAGGCTTCTACGGCGTTATGCCAAACGGCACTATCAAGACCTTCTCAAGAGGCGGTTCGGATATCACGGGCTCTATCGTAGCTCGCGCGGTGGAAGCAGACCTTTATGAGAACTGGACCGACGTTTCCGGCTTTATGATGGCAGACCCCAGAATCATCAACAATCCCTGCTCAATAAACACCATCACATACCGTGAGCTTAGAGAGCTTTCCTATATGGGAGCTACCGTGCTTCACGAGGACGCTATCTTCCCCGTAAGATACGCGAATATCCCGATAAACATAAGAAACACGAATGACCCCGAGGCTTCGGGAACGATGATAGTCGCCGCAAGCTCTGACTATGATACCGAGAAGATAATCACAGGTATTGCGGGCAAAAAGGGCTTCTCGGTAATAACCATTGAAAAGGATATGATGAACTCCGAGATAGGCTTTGGAAGAAAAGTGCTTGAGATACTTGAGGACAATGAGATATCCTTTGAGCATCTGCCCTCGGGAATCGACACTATGAGTATCGTGGTATCCACCGTGGCTCTTGACGAGCATAAGGACAAGGTGATAAACGCTATCACGAGAAACGTAAAGGCAGATTCGGTCACGATAGAGGACGGACTTGCGCTTATCGCCATCGTGGGCAGAGGTATGGTAAAGGCAAAAGGAACGGCAGCGAGAGTATTCAACTCAATATCAGCCGCGGGTGTTAACATCAGAATGATAGACCAGGGTTCGAGTGAGATATCCATTATCGTCGGAATTGAAGAACACGATTTTGAAAAAGCTCTTGACGCAATCTATCACGAATTTGTAAAATAAAACACACAATATAAAAGCAGTCTCGGCATATTAAACACCGAGACTGCTTTTATATTCTCATATTATTCAACAATATCGTTTTTTAGAAACTCTATCAATTTGTATAAATCATCACACACTATACATCCACACTTCCTGAGCGTTTCATTTGACTGATGTCCGCAAGAGATGAGGATACATTCCGCGTCTGCAGCCTTTGCCACCTGAGCGTCGTGCTCGGTATCTCCGATAAACAGCGGTACGGCATCTGGATTTTCTCTCCTCCATTTGAGCGCCAATTCCTTTTTTGAGTATGCGTGAATGTTGTCAAGCCCGTATATATCATCAAAATATTCGTCTATTCCAAGCTCCCTTGTCTGCCTTTTAAGCATATTACGTTCAGTCGCGGAAAGCAATAGCTGAGGTATTCCTTTTTTCTTAAACAGCTCCAGCGCATACCTAGCGCCGTCCTGAAGCTTTGATTTCTTACTGTTCATGTTGTAAAGCTCGACCCACACAGGCGCTAACACCTCGTATGGCTCAGAGTTGAAATCAAAACCCAAGCCTCTGTAATAGTCAATTATAGGAAACTTAAATATTTTTCTGTATTCTTCCTTGTCTGCAATAGTGGAAAGTCCCCTATCCGACAGCATTTTATTGACAGATGCAATACCCGCATCCACATCATCGAACAAGGTTCCGTTAAAATCCCATATTATATGCGTGTATTTCTTCATTTAATTCCTCATTCAAAAGCATAGGGCTGTCAAAAGACAGCCCGATAAATTTTACAAATCACGATCAATCAACCCCAGCTACGTAAATACCGTTTTTCTTCAGCCAAGCCATATAAACAAAGGAGAAAGAGCAACCTTGTCCCAATGTTTTACTCTTAGACTCGTATTCCAAGCTATCAAATGAATAGTTTGCGTCAAGCATGAGCTTCACGGCATCGTTCTTATTCATAACACCGACGACAGTATCTGCGAGGTTTTCCCACTCCAAAACAGTTTTACACTCAAGTATTTTCGGGTAGTACTGAGCAGAAAGCTCTCTCGCTATCTTCATAGCATTTTGGTTTATATTAGGAATTCCTGTCTCATCCTCTGCAATATACTTATTTTTATCAAAATCAGCGTAGAATCCTATATCAAGTCTTGCAATAGCATCATTCAACTGCGCCTTTTGATACTTTCGTATATCTATCTCGCCTATCTCATCTTCAAGGGGATAGGCAATCAATTCATTTCCCGTCTTATGAACATCCATCATATAGTCTTCGTTAAGTCTTCTTACCGTTTTGTATTTCTCGCCTTGAACGGTCTTCTCAACTATCTCATAGTTTACGCCCTCAATTCCGTAAAGAATAAGATTACGGAAATCAACATTTGTATTGAGGTATGTAACTATCTCCATACTTCTGGACACACTGCTTGTATAAGCGCCTACAGCAAAAGTATTTCCGAACAGATCCTCCGTGGAGAATTTGGGATTATCTACAACGATGACCTCATAATCATCACTGTACTGATCCACCAACTCAGCTCCACCCTTTACATATCCAACAGCAAAAGGCTTTCCTGCATCTTCCTGTGTTCCGTAATAACCGCTCTCCTTATATCCGACAAGAGTCTTTACCTGGGAACGAAATCCTGCGTTGTTAAATATATTTCCAAACGAATAGAACTGATTTTGACCCTTATATACATAGCTAGAGTCATACACTCCACCGAATATCGAAAAATCGGTCGAGTATTTGCCATTTTCATCTAATCCAAGATAAGCTACATTGATGACATCAAGTTCACCTGTTCCAGACCACAGAGGAATGTACTCTGTGTTGTACTTGGAAACCTTATTCAAAAGATCCTGAACACTGTTACATGTTAGCGACGTAAATCCATCTTCCGCAGAATAATCCCACTCAGCAAGAACCTCTTTGTTAAGGAGCAGATACGTATACTCACCATAAACAGCGTTTGTAGGAAGCGCGTACGTAATTCCGGTAACGGTCTTCATTGTGGATAGATATACAGGAGAAATGTAGTCGTTAAGAAGCTTGGACGAGCTTGATAACTCCTGATCAAGTTTGGAGAGCCATTTGTTATCAGTATACTCCATAAACTTATCGTATCCACCGAGGTATAGAATATCTACTTGGTAGTCATTTATAGGGGGATATTTAAGCTCACTGACACCATACTCATTGAGAACAGTCTCTTCCTCAGTCTGTACTGTGGTAGTAGTGGCAACCGTTGTTACCTCACCTTTTTTTATAGCTTCCTTAAGAGCCTGCTCGGCAGCCTTCTTTGCATCTTTTGCGTCCTTAGCATCCTTAAATGCTTTTTCGAGAGCCGCGTTATACATATCTGCCGTAAAGTAACGAATATCTATCTTGGTCTTAAACTTCGACTTGGTTATCTTATTGACGGCATCCTCGATAGCCTTTTCCTGATCCTCGCTAACAGGTTTCTCCGACATAAGATACAGCGAAAGAGTAGTCGTACTCTTTGAAGCCTCTTCGTTAATATCCTCTGTAACTTCTCCGTCATCCTTGTTGCCACAACCTGTAAGAACAGCAGGCAAAAGCATCAAAAGACACAAAAGAAGGCATAATAATCTCTTACTCATTTTTTCTCCTCCAATAGCTCTAGTAAGCGAAATGGTTCTTCGATATTTATACTGTACTATTTTACACTAATTTTCATAAATTGTCAAGTGATTTTTTTGTTAACAAAGTGTCACAAATATCCAAAAAAACGGTTCATCTTACTGTTTGTTCGTCAACTCATATAAACTCGACATCTATTTTTTTGGCTAATTGCTGTTTTTTTATAATTAAGCGCCAAAAAAATCAAATATTTTTTATGAAATATAACCTGATTTCTTTAATCAAGGAAGCCACGCAGATGTCTCGCCCTGCTGGGATGGCGCAATTTTCTAAGAGCCTTCGCCTCTATCTGTCTGATTCTCTCGCGGGTTATATCAAATTCCTTGCCGACCTCTTCAAGCGTACGCGTCCTGCCGTCGTAAAGACCAAAGCGAAGCTTTACAACGTGTGCCTCCCTAGGTGTAAGAGTGTTAAGCTCCTTTTCAATGACCTCGCGAAGGATAGTAGCAGACGCCGCGTCAGCAGGCGCGGGCGTGTCATCATCGGGAATAAAATCTCCAAGGTGGCTGTCCTCCTCCTCGCCTATAGGCGTTTCAAGCGACACGGGGTCCTGCGCGATCTTCATTATCTCGCGCACCTTCTCAGGGCTCATACCCATCTTCTCTCCAAGCTCGTCTGCGGTAGCCTCACGCCCCAGCTCCTGAAGCATCTGACGTGTGTATCTTGACACTTTATGGATAGTCTCGACCATATGCACGGGAATTCTGATAGTCCTTGCCTGATCGGCGATAGCTCTGGTTATCGCCTGTCTTATCCACCACGTGGCATAGGTTGAAAATTTATAGCCCTTGCTGTAGTCAAACTTATCGACCGCCTTCATCAAACCGAGATTTCCTTCCTGAATAAGATCAAGGAAGAACATTCCCTTACCGACGTATCTCTTAGCAATACTTACAACAAGTCGGAGATTAGCCTCCACAAGCTCGTTTTTCGCATTTTCGCGCTCCTCCTCGGACTCGCTGTTCGCCATTATCTCTGCAAGCTCTCGCTCTCTATCGGCAGTAAGCAACGGCACACGGCCTATCTCCTTAAGATACATACGAACAGGGTCGTCAATAGCAAGTCCCTCTTGCTCGAGAAGCCTTTCCATATTCTCGCCCGCTCCGAAGGATTCGACCTCACTCTCTATCTCGCTTATCTCCGTGCTGGACATATCATCGGGAAGTGGGATACCGTTATCCTCGAGTGTCTCATACAGCTTGTCAAGACGGTCCATATCGTAGTCCAGCTCCTCTATCATATCGTCAAGGTCGCTGGTAGACAGGGCTCCCTTTTTACCCTTCTCGATAAGCTCGTTAACGTCTATCGTCTTGCCTTCCTTTTCGTCTTTCTCTTCATTCTGCTCTTCGATATCCTCTTCAAGCAGTTCTTTTACGTTGTTTTCTGCCATTTCATCATTCCTCTTTAATATGTACTGAAAATTATATTTTTTTATTCTTGCCCTCAAGTGCCTTACGCTTACTGCTGAGAATAAAATCAAGGTCGTCCCGATTCTCCGCCGCAAGCTTTTCTTCCTTGAGATTCTTTATATACTCATTCATGACCTCGCGGTCATTTCGCGTATATTTACGTCTGCTCTGCTCTATCTGCTCAAGCTTTCCCATTTCGTCAACGTCAAAGCTCTGTCCCAGCGCCGCCTTTGAAAATCCGTACTCGCTCAACTCAAGATCGCATATTTCCTCGAACGCCCGCCTGCCGAACTCGGTGGAGAAATCGTCCGCCGAAACATCCGCTTTGCCCGAAGCCACCTCGCTCCGAAGCTCGTCAAATATGAGCATCATTCCAATAAGCGCCTCCTCAGCGGCATTCGCTCTTATATTCTTAGCAGCGTCTCTATTGACACGGTTGTCGAGATTTTTTGCCGCCATAACCGCTTCCTGACTGCGCTTTTTAGCCGCCTCCGCGTTCATTTTCTTTCTTATCCGTTCAACGTCCGTCAAAAGGACTTCACGTGACAGGTCAAGCGCCTTCGCGGCTGACAGGATATATATTTCCCTCTCAACGCCCGAATAATACCCCGCGATTATTTTACATATCTCCGCCGCCGCCTTTATCTTTTCCTCGGCGAGGGATATATCGTGAGACGCAAGCACCTTGTCCATCTTAAAGCCAAATCCACTCTTGCTTTCGTTTATGACCTTACGAAAGGCGTCAGTTCCGAATTTCTTTATATATTCGTCGGGGTCCTTCGCGCCCGAGAGCTTCAGTACGCGTACGTCAACTCCCGCCTCCGAGAGAAGCCGCATCGCCTTATCGGCGGCAGTCTGCCCCGCGTTGTCAGAATCGTAGGTGATTATAACTCTTTTAGTATATTTGGCGAATATCCGCGCCTGCTCCGAGGTTATAGCCGTTCCAAGCGTCGCCACCGCGTTCTCGAAGCCCGCGGCGTGCAGGGCGATAACGTCCATATACCCCTCGCAGAGTATCATCTGCTCAGAAGCGTTATTTTTAGCGAAGTTCAGCGCAAACAGATGTCTGCTCTTTTTGAACGCGGGCGTGTCCGACGTATTAAGATATTTCGGCTTAGAATCGTCCATAACTCGTCCGCCGAAAGCCACCACGTTGCCCACTGTATCTATTATCGGGAATATCACCCGATTTCTGTAGTAATCGTACGTCTTTCCGCTGTTCCTGCTCTTGCCGCATAAAAAGCCCGTCACAAGCTCCTCGTCGGTAAACCCGAGCGAATGCATATAGTTTGTAAGCAGCCAAGCGTTATTGGGTGAAAATCCTATACCAAACCGCTTTATAGTCGCCATACTGAGCTTTCGCTCCTCGACAAGATACCGCATAGCTTCCTTGCCGTACCTCTCGTCGAACAGGCACTCTCTGAAAAACCTTGCCGCCGCAAGGTTCATCTCGTATATACGCTTACGGGAGACCGTTCTCTCGCCCGTATTCTCCCCGTCCTCGGGAAGCGTTATCCCAGCCCTCTGCGCCAGAACGCCAAGAGCGTCAACGTAATCGAGATTTTCCACTCGCATAGTGAAGGTGATAACGTCGCCCCCAGCGCCACACCCGAAGCAATAAAAGCTTTTAGTCGCCGGAAACACGGTAAACGACGGTGTCTTTTCGCTGTGGAATGGGCACAAACCGTTTAGGTTTGAGCCAGCCCGTTTCAGGGTGACGTAAGAGCCTATGACCTGCTCTATATCGTTTCTGAAAACTATCTCATCTATTATCTCTCTCGGTATCATACGTGAGTACCTCGCCAAACCTTTGGGACGTAAAGCTCAGAATAAAGGTCGATGGCATATCTGTCGGTCATACCGGAAATAAAGTCACAAACACAGCGCTCAACGCCCTCTGTCTCTATATTACCACGGTAGAGCTCGGGCATACGGTCGCTATGCTCAACGTAATATCCGTAGAGGCTGACGAGCAGTTCCTTAGCCTTTCCCTCCTCCGACTTGGCAACGGGGTTGCGGTAGACTCGCTCAAACAGAAACGCCCGAAGCGCCGCCATAGCCTTTGCCACCTCGTCCTCCATAGTTATCTCATTCTTATCGGTACTCGCCTTTATTATCGACGTAACGAGTGAATTTATACGCTGTGAGTGACCGTCGCCGAGCACGTCTCGTATCCACGGCGGAATATCCTCTATCGAGAGTATTCCCGCCCTGCAAGCGTCATCTATATCGTGATTTATGTAAGCTATCCTGTCGGCGAATTTCACTATCACGCCCTCAAGCGTGGAAGCCATGCTGTCACCCGTGTGATTTACGATACCGTCTCTGACCTCCCAAGTGAGGTTCAACCCCTCTCCGTCATTTTCAAGCTTCTCCACAACACGCAGACTTTGACGGTAGTGAGTAAATTCGGGATCGAAGCACTGTTGCATAGCGTACTCACCCGCGTGACCAAAGGGGGTGTGACCTATATCGTGCCCCATAGCCACAGCCTCGGTCAGGTCCTCGTTCAGCCTAAGCGCTCTGGCGATTATCCTCGCTATCTGCGTGACCTCGAGAGTGTGCGTCATTCTCGTGCGGTAGTGGTCGCCAACGGGGGCTAAAAAGACCTGAGTTTTATTCATAAGTCTGCGAAAAGACTGTGAGTGCAGTATCTTATCTCTGTCTCTTTGAAATTCCGTCCTATTGTCACAGGGAGTCCAAGGAAAATCCCTTCCCCGCGTGTTAGAAGTAAGAAAGGCATACGGCGACAACGTATCCTTTTCACGTTCAAGAAATACGTCTCTGATATAGCCGCTCATTTTTCCACCTCCCATACAAACTTTTTGCAAATATATTTATAATGTACTCAAATTTTTATAAAACTACTCTTTTTTGACAGGTTTTTTATATTTTTTGGTTATCAGCACAAATTCACCTTCGGAAAATTCACATTTTTTGTGTTATAATACAAATTTATTAGGAATTTGTAACAATAATCAAAGGACGAAGAAAAGTCTCCGTCCCCAACGACAATATAAAATTATGCGGACTTTTTCAACTGTTCCAGTCAAATTCAGCCTCAGACTTGAGCTCAATATAAGACCAATCCTTGCGTGACGGACAGAATCTCACCATGACCGAGTTTCGGTCACTGAAATGCTCAAATATCATTCTGTTCATCTCCGCAAAATAACGGAAGGTAGTTATCTCGGGAGCAGTAGCGCATGAAAGCTCATCAAGCAAGTCAAAGGACACGTCTACGGTAAGCCCTTCAAAACAAGAGGACAGCTCTACCTTCGCGACACGGCTCTTGCTCCGATTTCTGCAAAGCATAAGCAAAGATATGAGGAACGCCTTGAATGCGCTCTGGTCAAATCTGTTGTCACAAACCACACTTCCCGCATACGACAGCCTGACCTCACAGCCTACAAGCCTTGCTGCCGACAAAACAATATTGTTCAATAATTCAATAGTTTTCTCTTCGCCGATATACTCGTTTATGAGTATGTTTTTGATTGCTTTATTTGTATTTTTCAACACATATTCTACATTATTCAAAAGCTCGGCGTCCCGCTTATATATCTTCCCGAAAAGAATATTTGAATACGGAAAAAGCACGTCTGCTATCTTTCCCGAGGATAATATCCTCTCGAGGTCGCCGTTTTTGTCCGAATTGATAAAGGATAACAGAAAAGTAGAGGTTGACGGAAAGATTCCGCCAAAAGCAAACGCCCCGCCAAGCTCTGTTCTGAGAAAGATAGGCTTTTCGTTATAACCAAAAAGATATCCTCTTAGCGCTCTGCGCCCATCAGCGTCAAGTATCTCGGCGACGTTACTTCCGCGCACGAGCCTATGTGATATATCGCGTGAGCCTATCACAGTAAGTTTGTTGCGGCAATCCACAAGATACAAGTCGTCACAGATACTGAGCGAGCCTATTTCTTCCGAGTTGCTGACATAATTTTTGTGTTTTATTTTATAATCTAACAAACGCAGTCTCCCATAAAATCAAATAATCATTTTATTTTATCCGTGTCTTTTATTATAATATTTTCAAACATCGCAAACTTCTGCCGAGGTCAGCCTTATTATCAGGTCAATGTTATCCGGCTGCACCTTAGCCTCGTGCGCCGCCCTGTTTCGGTGAAGCTCGCCACACTTATCACACCTGTATACTATGATGTAACCCTTGCGTGAGTCTGTCTGCACCTTTATAGGCACGAGATTTCCGCGACATTCGTTCGCCCTGTCCCCCGGGTTTATATCAACGTGTAGTGACCAAAGGCAAAACGGACAATGGTCTCTCGACGTGTAACCTAAGGGCTTGACCTCTTTACCGCAGTGTGCGCAGATAAATCCGTCGTCATTTTTGGAAAATCTTTTCTGTTCCATTCTATTCCCCCTTATTATGCTCGGCAAGCTCCGCCATAAACCTCTCAAACGCCACGCCCTCTCGGACGGGGGTATCAAAACGCGCCGAGTAATTCATGACCTCGCACACGTAATCCGAGGCGAAGCGCATAGCGTCTCCAAGCTCGTCGCCCGACATAATACAGCCAAGAAGAACCGAAGCGAAAAGGTCGCCCGTCCCGGGGTAGGACTTCCGAACTCTCTTGACGCTATACATATATCCGTCTGAAAATTCGTCCTCGGTGTGACCGTATGTCCCGAACATATCTCCACGGTGCGGAATACCCGTAATGATAATCTCACCGTCACCAAGCTCCACAAGTCTCTCCCTGAGCTTATCCGCAAACGCGAAAGCATCCGCTTCGTTGCCCTCTGACGTATCTCTGTAATCAACGCCCGAGAGAAAACATGCCTCGGTAAGGTTCGGCGTGATTATATCCGCCGCCGCGCAGAGCTCCTTCATTCTGTCTCGCAGCTTGTCGGTATAAGTGGAGTAGAGTACACCGTCGTCTCCCATAACGGGATCTACGAATATCAGCGTGTCCTCGTCTGAAAATTTTTCTATAAATCTCAAAACGATATCTATCTGCTCCTCGCTGCCCAAAAAGCCCGTGTATATGGCGTCAAATTTAAGTCCAAGCCTTTCAAAATGGTCAGACACCTCCAACATATCACCCGTCAGATCCTTGAAATACATATCGGTAAATCCGCCCGTGTGGCTTGAAAGCAGCGCTGTCGGCACAGGTATAACCTGATATCCCATGGCACTGAGCGTGGGCATCACCACAGTCAGAGCGCACCTTCCGAAGCAGGAGAGGTCGTGGATAGCCGCTATACGCTTAAGCGGTTTATTTTTCTTCTCAAAAGCTACTCTATTATCAGTCATTCGGTTTCCATCCTTCGATAGCTTTTCTGTCACCCGAAGAGAGCTTCACCTCATTCTTCTCGGTGACGTAATCGTACAGGCAAAGAGTTCCGTACGCCTCCTCGTCAAGATTAATGTCCTCAACGTAATAAACGTCCGCGTAGACCGCAAGTAAAAGCCCAGAATCGACAAGCTCCTTGAGCTCCTCTCCGCACTCGTCAAGGTCGAAAACAAATTTTCTGTAGTTATAAAGATTCTTCTGATCGCGCTCAACGAGCGTGGACGAGCACCTGAATGTCCTCGTTCCCGTCTCTGAGATAGTTGCGTTGTCCTCTTTATTTTCGGGAGTAAGGTCCACCGAGAAGAAAAGGCTTACGTCAAAAAGGTCTTCCTCACGCAACGGTGTGTTGGCAAGACCGTAATCCTCGGTCAGATATCTTATAGTGCTGTTGTTATACCTGAGCACCACCTGTATCTGATTCGCCTCGGGTATAAACACCGTTTGCGTCACACTGAAATATCCCGCGTTGTCATCGCCTCGCGTGATAATATCCTGCTCCTGACTGAACATATACAGCTCGCCCTCTCCCCTGTTATACGCCTCATATATACTGTCGTTTACCGAAATAGTCTTCATCGAATCGGGATTATCAGATGAAAATACACGCCACAGCAAGAAGGCGCAGACCGAGAAGACGATAAGCATAAATAATGACTTTATCACCCACCCGAAAACCTTAAATCCCCTGCTAAGTCTTGACATTTTTCTCTCCTTGTGGTAAAATTAATACCAACATTATAACACTTACCCTCGCAAAATTCAACAATATTTTGTGAACAGTAAATTTTTTATACGTTAAGGAAGAAGTTTATGTACGATATCACACCTCAAAGAACGAACAAAGCCGCCCCTTACACTTCGGCAGCTATGTTCATCACAGCCTTTGCGGCTATGCTTTTCTCGGGCATCAGCTGGCTGCCCTACCGTTCGGTAATGCAGCTCGCCTCTCTCGTGATACTAGCCTTCGCCATACTTATACTCATCAGATACGTCCTGACTGGTTATATCTATTCCATAGTATCCGCGGACGAAGGAAAATACGATTTGACAGTCACAGAGGCAAGAAGGAAATCCCGAATCACCGTTTGCAGGATATCGCTCTCCAGAATAAAAAAGACCGTAAAAATCAACGCCGAGAATAAAAAGACAGTGCAAGAGATGACCAAAGGATACAAGGTCTTTAATTACTGCGTTGATATGTCTCCCGCGGAATACTGCTGTGTTTTCGCAGAAGAGTGCGGCGAGAAGCTCGTTATCAAGCTAAACTATGACAAAAGGCTTTTTGACATACTGTCACAGTCGGTCGAGAGTGCTAACGAATAACCATACTGTAATTATGAGCAGCGAGGTCACGTCTTTCTATGAGAACGTGACCTCTTACGCTCTGCCTTTTTTCCAACTCCGTCTGCCGACAGTACCTTGCCAAAGGTGCTTAATATTATTCTCACGTCAAGGGCGAAGTCAATCTCCGTGGCATATTCGGTGTCATAGCCTACCTTTTCTTCATCGGTAAGCATGTCTCTGCCCATTACCTGAGCGAGTCCCGTTATTCCAGGGCGAACGGCATACACGCCAAGCTCACGTCTTTGCCTGTGCACCTCTTTCTCCTCGGGGATAAGCGGTCTTGGCCCGACAAGGCTCATATCGCCACCAAGCACGTTAAAGAGCTGAGGTAGCTCGTCAAGGCTCGTGCGGCGCAAAAAGCGACCTACCGACGTCACATAAGCGTCGGCATCCGCAAACTCAGCGGTGGACAGATTTGTCGGCGCATCCTCGCGCATAGTCCTGAATTTATAACAGACGAATCTTCTCCCACCCGCGCCTATCCTCACCTGTCTGAATATAACACTCCCCTGCGAGGTCAGCTTTATAGCCAGAGCGATAAACAGCATGGGTATATAAGCCACAAGTAAAATCATATAAGCGAAAAATACGTCAAGAGCTCGCTTCACGTAGGCGTAGCAGAACACCGAGGCGACACCTGCTCCGTCTTTCGCCCTTTCCTTTTCATCTGTCATAGTCTACTCCTTTTTCAAGAGGATTTTCGTATAATTAGGATACGTCCTTTTGAATTGAATATACTATTGGTAGTATTTTATCATATAGGAGAATCTG
>JAZQWY010000046.1:0-2028 GCA_045632545.1 Eubacteriales bacterium
TCCCCTAAGCTCCTCACCGATACTCGAAATTCTCATTCTGTGGTTACCGATACAAGCTCCTACCGCGTCAACGTCCTCGTCTCTCGACCAAACCGATATCTTAGTTCTGGAGCCCGCCTCGCGGGATACTCCCTTAACGAGCACGACTCCGTCCTGTATCTCGGGTATCTCAAGCTCAAACATACGACGGACAAGGCCCGGGTGTACTCTTGAGAGCGTTACGAGAGGTCCTCTGGATTCTCTGTTCACCTCAAGCACGAATACCTTTATCTTCTCGCCCACGGTGAAGGTCTCACCGGGTATCTGCTCGCTTTTCATAAGTACCGCGTGGCCGTTTCCTATCTCAAGCACAACGTTGCCGTTTACAGCGTCTATCTTGCTGACGGTCGCCGTCATTATCTCCTCGCGCTTACTTTCGTAAACGTCCTGCATTGCCTTGCGCTCGCCCTCTCTGATACCCTGAATGATTACGGATTTTGCGGCTGCCGCGCTGAGTCTGCGGAAATTCTTTGTCTTAACTTCATTTTCCACCATTTTTCCAACGGTATATCTTTTACTGATAGCCTTTGCGTCCTCAAGGGATATTTGGCACTGAGGATTCGTTACCTCCTCGACCACCTCTCTCTGCTGATATACCTTGATATCCTCCTTGACAGGGTCGATAGCAACTCTCATCAACGCGCTGCTTCCATACTCCTTCTTAACAGCCGATAGCAACGCCGCTTCTATCTTTTCCAGCATATACTCCTTCGGTATCCCTTTCTCCTTTTCGAGGAGCTCGAGAGCAATAAAAAATTCCTTGTTCATTTCAAGTTCCATTCCTTTCTGTTGCGCCTATAGACGCTTCACGTCCGCCTGCGGCGAATATTAATGATTATTATTTTCAAAATTCAAAATAGGTCTGCAGCTTTGCCACCGACTCTCTGGGAAACTCACGCAGACTGCCGTTTGCGTCTATCCTTATGCTTCCGTTCTCACCAAGCGTCATAAGCTTTCCGCGGAACACCTTCGCTCCGTCAATGGGAGCGTATAGACGAACCTCCACGTTCCAGCCCTCGCAGGCTTCGATGTGCATATCGGTGCGGAGCTCTCTCTCCACCCCGGGGGAGCTTACCTCAAGATAATAAGCCTCCTCTATCGGGTCTGCCTCGTCGAGCAGGGGATCAAGCGCGCGGTGCATCTTCTCGCAATCGTCGATGGTGATGCCCTCCTCGGAATCGATAGTTATCCTGAGTATTCTTCTGCCGCCTTCCTTGACGTATTCCACGTCCCACAAAAAGTAGCCGAGCTCCTCAGCCAAGGGCTCTGCAAGTCCCGCCACGACTTCGGCAATACCTGGGTTTTTAGCCATTCTGACTTCCGCCTTTCTGATAATTCAAACCTTAGCATTTCAAAAAACAAATGCCTCGGCGTGATAGGGATATCTAAAAATATCCAATCAACAATTAAGAGTGGGTTCTCTCAAACCCACTCTTAACATTCGCTGTACATAGTATATCACACATTTTTTGGAATTGCAATAGTTTTTTCAATTATTTTTAATATTTTTTGTTTTTTCTATCCCTGCCTACCCCATACGCCACGCAAACAGAGGAATAAATTCTCAATTCATTAACAAATACTTCGGAATAAATGTTTACAAAGACGGAAATTTATGATATACTGTTACAATAGGGTAGTATATTTTGTAAGAATATAATCTATCGAGTAAAAAGATTTCCGCAAAACAGACGCAAGAAACAAGAGGGGTCAAAGTGAATTCTAAGGAAAAAATTACTGATAAATCAAAAAAACAAAATAATTCATCGAAAAACATACTGTTCGCGGGCTCTATTTATCTTTTGCTCGTCCTGTATCTTCCCGCGGCGCTTTTCTTAAATATAAATACCGCGGTTCTTCAGGCACTGTCCATAGCGGTGACGGTGGCGTGCGCTTTCGCTTTCTCACGCCTTACGGGCTCATCGCGTCCAAGCATATTGCTTATAGTTGTCGTTATCTGCGCCCTTATGTTCCTCGGAACGGTAGTGT
>JAZQWY010000047.1:0-5378 GCA_045632545.1 Eubacteriales bacterium
GTTCTTGTAAAGACCGTTGCCAATACGCTCGGAGTGCCCCATCTTACCGAGGACGTGACCGTCGGGAGAGGTAATTCCCTCGATCGCGTGGCAAGAGTTATTGGGGTTAAAGAGAATATTGGAGGTAGGATTACCCTGAAGATCAACGTACTGGGTAGCGATCTGACCGTTTGCCGCAAGAGCTGCGATAAGCTCGTCGGAAGCGAGGAATCTTCCCTCTCCGTGGGATATCGGAACTGTGTAAACGTCGCCTGCCTTGGTATTTGCGAGCCAAGGAGACTTGTTAGACGCGATACGAGTGCGAACGAGACGGGACTGGTGACGTCCTATCGAGTTGAATGTCAAAGTAGGACAATTCTCATCAGTATCGATTATCTCACCGTAAGGAACGAGACCGAGCTTGATAAGAGCCTGAAATCCGTTACAGATACCGCACATAAGACCGTCGCGATTCTTGAGAAGCTCGTTCACCTGCTCCTTGATAGCACCGTTGCGGAAGAACGCCGTAATGAACTTACCCGAGCCGTCAGGCTCGTCTCCACCCGAGAAGCCACCGGGAACGAAGATTATCTGCGACTCTGCAATCTTCTTAGCGAACGCCTCGACCGAATCGGCAATTCCCTTTGAGGTGAGGTTGTTAACAACGAATATCTCGGGCTCTGCTCCCGCGCGTTTGAACACCTTTGCGGAATCGTATTCGCAGTTTGTTCCCGGGAATACGGGAATGAGCACACGAGGTTTAGCGCACTTAATAACAGCCGCGCTCTTGCCTTCGGCACTGTACGTATAAGCGGGGATATTTACCGAAGTCTCATGCGCGTTTACAGGGAATACGCTCTCCAGCCTGTTCTCGTAAACTTCGTTAAGCTCTGACGCAGCAACCTTAACACCGTGGTATGTAAACGCCGCGTCAGCTGTTACGTTACCAATACTCTGTCCTGCTACATCGGCATCGACCTCAAGCAGGAACGCACCGTAATTGTACTCAAAGAGCTCGGATACCGAAAGTTCGCTTGCAAAATCAAATCCGAGTCCGTTACCGATACACATCTTAAATATAGCCTCGGCAAGTCCGCCGTAAGTGGGTGTGTATGCAGAATATACCTTGCCCGCGCGCATAAGAGCGGTTACTTTTGCGAATACGTCTACAAGCGACTTTGCAATGGGAAGTCCGTTCTTGTCGTACTTAGGACAGAGGCAGATAACCTTATGTCCTGCCGCCTTCATGTCGTTAGTGATAATCTCACCCGTTTTGCCCGTTGTTACCGCAAAGGATACGAGCGTGGGAGGAACGTCAATATGCTCAAAGCTTCCACTCATAGAGTCCTTACCGCCGATAGAAGCTATTCCGAGCTCCTTCTGGGCCTTGAACGCGCCAAGAAGCGCGGACAAAGGTTTGCCCCATCTTGTGGGATCCTTCATAGGCTTCTCAAAATATTCCTGGAAGGTGAGGTAAACATCCTCAAAGGAAGCGCCTGCCGCGATAAGCTTGGAAACAGACTCAACTACTGCGAGATATGCGCCGTGATATGGGCTCTTTTCCGAGATAAATGGGTTAAAGCCCCAAGACATTACCGAGCAGGTGTCGGTATCCTCGGACTCAACCGATATCTTGTGGACCATAGCCTGAATAGGTGTGCTCTGATTTTTTCCGCCAAAAGGCATAAGAACTGTTCCCGCGCCGATGGTCGAGTCAAATCTCTCGGAAAGACCGCGCTTAGAACATACGTTAAGGTCGGAAACCAACGCCTTCATACCCTCTGCGAAATCATTCACAGGAGCTTTTGCGTAATTCTTAGGTGCTGTAGCCTTGATATTTATATGCTTCTCCGCGCCGTTCGAGTTAAGGAACTCGCGTGAGAGGTCAACGATAACCTTATCATTCCAAGTCATTCTGAGTCTGGGCTCAGCCTTAACAGTAGCCACAATGGTAGATTCAAGATTCTCTGACTCCGCCAACTGACAAAATCTCTCGGCATCCTCGGCGGCAACAACGACCGCCATTCTCTCCTGAGACTCGCTTATCGCAAGCTCAGTTCCGTCAAGTCCCTCGTACTTTTTGGGAACGGCGTTAAGGTTGATATCTATTCCGTCAGCAAGCTCACCGATGGCTACAGACACACCGCCCGCACCGAAATCGTTACAACGTTTGATAAGGCGAGACGCTTCCTTGTTTCGGAAAAGTCTCTGAAGCTTACGCTCCTCGGGAGCGTTACCCTTCTGCACCTCTGCTCCGCAGCTCTCCAGCGAATGGAGCGTGTGTGACTTAGACGAACCCGTAGCTCCGCCACAGCCGTCGCGTCCCGTTCTTCCGCCGAGAAGGATTATCTTGTCTCCTGCCTCGGGAACTTCACGTCTTACGTTTTCTGCGGGAGCCGCCGCGATTACCGCGCCTATCTCCATTCTCTTGGCTACGTATCCCTCGTGATATAGCTCGTCTACCTGACCTGTTGCAAGACCTATCTGGTTTCCGTATGATGAATATCCCGCCGCCGCCGTGGTGACTATCTTTCTCTGAGGAAGCTTTCCTTCCATAGTTTCGGATACCGAACGGAGAGGATCGCCCGCGCCCGTAACACGCATTGCCGCGTATACATAGGAGCGTCCCGACAGCGGGTCTCTTATAGCGCCGCCGATACAGGTAGCCGCTCCGCCGAAGGGCTCTATCTCTGTGGGGTGATTGTGTGTCTCATTCTTAAAGAGCAATAGCCAATCCTGCTCCTCGCCCGCTACGTTAACCTTTATCTTAACGGTGCAGGCATTGATCTCCTCAGACTCGTCGAGCTTAGGAAGCTTACCCTCAGCCTTGAGATATCTTACGGCGATAGTTGCAACGTCCATAAGATTTATAGGCTTTGTGCGTCCAAGTTCGGCTCTCGTAGCAACGTACTCGTCATACGCCGCGCGAAGCAACTCGTCCTCAAACTCAACGCTGTCTATTGTTGTGAGGAATGTGGTATGACGGCAGTGGTCAGACCAATATGTATCTATCATTCTTATCTCTGTGATAGTGGGGTCTCTCTGCTCTGTTCTGAAATAATCGCGGCAGAATCTGATATCGTCGATATCCATAGCAAGACCGTACTGCGAGATGAAATCGGCAAGGCCCGCCTCGTCAAGCGAGGTAAAACCGTCAAGAGTAGCAACGCTCTCGGGAACGGTATACGCCATAGCCAGAGTGTCATACTTTTCAAATGACGCTTCTCTGGATTCAACGGGGTTGATAACGTACTTCTTTATCGCCGCAAGAGCTTCGTCGCTCACGTTACCGTAAAGCTTGTATATTCTCGCGGTTTTGACAGTAGGACGCTCGCCCTGTGAGATTATCTGTATACACTGAGCTGCGGAATCTGCTCTTTGGTCAAACTGACCGGGCAGGTATTCAACTGCGAAATCGCAGCTTCCGTCGTTTTCGTAATCATACGTTACTATATCAAGCTGAGGCTCGGAAAAAACTGCGGAAACAGCGTAATCGAAAAGCTTCTTATCGATATTCTCAACGTCGTATCTATTGAGAATACGAACAGCTGTGATGCCGTCTATCTGCAACAGATTTTTTATTTCTCCCATAAGCGATGTCGCTTCATTCGCGAGCTCGCCCTTCTTTTCTACGTAAACTCTGTAAACCATTCGGGTATCTCCAATCAGTTTAATTTTCTCCAAAGGCCCTGAGAGCTCTTTGTCCTATATCGTGTCTATAATACGCGTTCTCGAAGCTTACCTTCTCAACGTTGGCGTAAGCTTTGTCGATAGCGCTCCTCAGGTCATCCGCCGTAGCCGTCACGCCGAGAACTCGCCCACCCGCGCTGAGTAGCTTACCGTCAGAGAGCTTTGCTCCCGCAACGTAGACCTCTGCCTCGCAGTCAGTACCTATCTTTATCTCAAAGCCCGAAGCATACTTCTGAGGATATCCCTCGGATGCCATAATAACGCAACAAGCCGCGCCATTTGAGAATTTTATCTCTGTCTCTGCCAACGTTCCTTTGGAGCAAGCGACCATAATATCAAAGAGGTCGCTCTCAAGGAGAGGTAGCACTACCTGCGTTTCGGGATCGCCGAAACGGCAGTTATATTCAATGACTTTAGGGCCGCTTTGCGTGAGCATAAGTCCGAAATACAAACATCCGCGGAAGGTCCTTCCCTCTGCGTTCATAGCACTTACAGTGGGCAGGAATATCTCCTTCATACAACGCTCGGCAATCTCTGCCGTGTAATAGGGGTTTGGAGCGATAGTTCCCATACCGCCCGTGTTCAGTCCCTCGTCGTTATCCTTCGCTCTCTTGTGGTCCATAGAGGATACCATAGGCACGACGACATTTCCGTCGGTAAAGGAAAGCACCGAAACCTCGGGGCCCGTGAGGAACTCCTCGATAACTATACGGCTACCACTCTCGCCGAACATCTTGTCCTCCATCATAGAACGGACAGCATCTGTAGCCTCATCTCTTGTCATCGCAATAACGACGCCCTTTCCGAGAGCCAGACCGTCTGCCTTGATAACAGTGGGAATGGGAGCAGTCTTAAGGTACTCCAGTGCTGCGCCCATATCGGTAAACACCTCGTAGGAAGCGGTGGGTATACCGTATTTTTTCATAAGATTTTTAGAGAATATCTTACTTCCCTCAATTATAGCGGCGTTCTTTCTCGGGCCAAAGCAGGGGATTCCTTTCTCCTCAAGCGCGTCAACCGCACCGAGAACCAGCGGGTCGTCGGGAGCGACTACCGCGAAATCAATTTTGTTTTCAATAGCGAAGGCAACTATAGCGTCAATATCCTTAGCGCCGATATTCACGCACTCCGCATCAGCCGCGATACCGCCGTTACCCGGAAGCGCGTATATTTTGTTGACCTTCGGACTTTTCTTCAGCTTTTTGATTATGGCGTGTTCTCTGCCACCGCCGCCGACAACCATTATTTTCATCTGTATATTCTCCTTGTCATCAATGGTGGAAGAGTCTCATTCCGGTAAATGCCATTGCTATACCGCGCTTGTTACACTCGTCTATAACGAGGTCGTCACGGATCGAGCCCCCTGGCTCTGCGATATAGCGAACTCCCGATGCGTGAGCGCGTTTGACGTTATCCGCGAATGGGAAGAATGCGTCGGACGCAAGGGCTATAGTGTCAAATCCTGCAAGCCACGCGTTGCGCTCCTCTGCGGTGATCGGCGCAGGCTGCTCGGTGAAGTAGTTCTGCCAGATACCGTCTGCGCATACGTCCTCTTCGTTTCCGTTGATATATCCGTCGATAACGTTATCTCTCTCGGGACGTCCCATCGTGGGAAGAAAAGGAAGCGCGAGAACCTTGGGATGCTGGCGCATAAGCCATGTGTCCGCCTTAGTACCAGCAAGTCTTGTGCAGTGGATACGGGACTGCTG
>JAZQWY010000048.1:0-18214 GCA_045632545.1 Eubacteriales bacterium
GCCCTTGATGAGCTTATGTATATGCGATATCACCGTGCATAGTTTCATTACGGGGCGAAGAGCATATCTGTCCACAAAGCGCGAGGAATGTGTGCCGTACAGAGTGATGCCGAGACGGCAGGCATCAAAATGGTATTCGGGAAAACGCATAGCGGCGGCACTGTTGCAGACGTGCCTGAACTTTACGTCAACGCCTTTATCCAGCAGTTTTTTATCCGTAAGAATGAATCTTTCAAGTTGCGTGTCTGTGGGGATATGGGGCAGCTCCTCGTCGAGAGCCTCGTCTGCCTTTGCGAGATGCGTGAACATTCCGCAAACATCAAGGGAGGCGCTATGGTATATATCTCGAATCTCGCTCACAGTTCTCTCTATCTCCTCGCTGTTTCTCGCCGCAAAGCCTATTCTGTTCATTCCCGTGTCAAGCTTTATCTGACATCTGACACGCACTCCCGCAAGTCTTGCCTGTTCGGCAAGCTCACGCGCGTAGGCGGCGTCAACGAGAGAGGTGATGATATTATGCTTTGCGAGAAGCGCTGCCTGAGAGGGAAGGGTGTAGCCGAGAATGAGTATCTCGGCATCCGCACCAAAATCCTCGCAGATGTCCCGCAGGTCTATCGCTTCCTCGATTGACGACACGGCAAAATAGCGACAGCCTTCCTCAAGCAGGGCGCGGCAACAGTTTTTAGCTCCGTGACCGTAAGCGTCGGCCTTCAGAACGCATATCGTTTCTGTATTGTCGGAGACTATATCACGCATAATTTTATAATTATGCTTCAGCGCGCCGAGGTCTATCTCGGCGTATGTTTTATGATTGCCAAGCATTGGCATTGATGAGTAAAGATGATATTTTTTATTCATAACCGTTTCTCAAACTTTTCAAATATTTGTCCTAATAAAACTATTCTACCACAATATTTGTCTTATTTCAACTGCATTTTACGTATTAAACGATAATATTTCTCATATTGTATCTTAGTAAAATGAATTTTGGGAGGACAGTATGGAGATAATGAAGATAATGAAGCGCGGGGTGGTGTTGGTGCTAAGCATTTTGTTGCTTATCGGTTGCTCACCGAAGAATGATATTGCGTTTATATACTCGGACAGAGCCTTTGAGTGTGAGCTTAGCTGGGAGTTGGACGGTGTAAGGTATAGAGGGACGCTGACTGCGGGGGATATAGCTGACACGGACACGGGTGAGCGCGATATCGCTCTTACCTTTGCCGAGCCTGCGGCACTTTGCGGAGTGAGAGCTGAGCGAGTGGACGGAAATACGAGAATATACGCGCAAAACATAGTTTTCACTAATAATGAAATATCAGGCTGGCTGCAAATTGCCGAGCTTTTCAGAACTGACGGAGATATTTCCGAGTCTTCTCTCGTTACGATTGGTACAGAGCAAACTAATCGCGTTGTGCTGAGCTTTAGCGACGGTACAAAAGTTGAGGTATATCTGTCAAATCAAAGTGGCGCGCCGATAAGGGTATGCGGAACTGTCAACGGCATGGAAACTCAGGCTGATATCCTTCGTTTTGAGGTGAAATCCCCGAGGGAATAAGGAGAATTTTGATGAAGATACTTATGCTTATATCCTCTCTTGACGTGGGCGGAGCCGAAACTCACGTATGCGAGCTCTCAATCTCGCTGAGCCGTCTGGGGTGCGAGGTGTGGGTGGCATCGGGTGGCGGACGATTTGCCAAGGTGCTTGAGAGGGCGGGAATACGGCATATAGAGCTTCCGCTTTGGTCGAAAAGGATTACTGACGTGATTTCCTCGTACCGCATTTTGCGGTCTTTAGTTCGGACAGAGAGATTTGACGTAATACACGCTCATTCGAGGGTGGCGGCGTATATAGGCGATAGATTGTCGGAGAGTGAGAAGGTCTGCTTCGTTACAACGGCTCACGCTCGGTTTGAGATTACCCCGATAAAAAAGTATATGTCAAGATGGGGATATTATGTCAGTGCAGTCAGTGATGATTTGGCGCTCTATCTGCGGTCTGTTTACGGAATCTGCCCTGACAAGATACGCGTGATACCAAACGGTATTGACACGTGTCGATTCAAGCCTAGAGGCTTGTTTTGGGGAAGGAGGATACTCTTTGTGAGCCGTCTTGATACCGACAGCTCCGAGGGCGCGTACAGTCTTTGCCGTATAGCTGAGAAACTGTCAAAAAGATATCGAGACGTAAGTATAGAGATTATCGGAGGAGGCGCGGAATATGACGCTCTGCGCGCGCTCAGCGAGGATATAAACCGTCGCGCGGGGCGTGAGCTTGTGAGCTGTCTTGGTCCGAGGACGGATATAGAGACGCATATGGCAAGGAGCCGAATTTTCGTCGGAGTTTCCAGAGCCGCCCTTGAAGCTATGTCCTGCGGAGTACCGACCGTCCTCGCTGGAAACGAGGGCTTTTTCGGCGAGGTGCGCGAGAATAATATCAGTGACGCCGAGAGCAGTAATTTCTGCGGACGGGGGTGCGTGGGGATAGATGATGAAAGACTGCTGTCCGAGATATTCAAGCTTCTTGATGTAAGCGATAGGGAATCGTCGGCAAGGGGAGCTTTTCTGCGTTCGTACGTAGAGAAGTATCACGGTATCGAAAGGGCGGCTCGGCAGACCTTGGAGCTTTATAGAGAGGCGGTATCGCATGTCAGCTTTGGGAGCGGAGACGTTTGCCTGTGCGGATACTACGGTTTTGGAAATCTTGGCGACGATACTCTTCTCTGTGAGGCGATAAAACGGGCGGGAGAAAAATATGGGGGCGGTATCGTGGCTTTTACGAAAAGACCGCGAAAGGACAGATACCGCTTTGACGTCAGATGCGTATCACGGAATAATATTTTCGCTATTCTACGCGAAATTCGCCGCGCGGGGTGTCTGGTCTTTGGTGGTGGAACACTTCTTCAGGACAGGACAAGCCTTCGCTCACTCGCCTACTATCTTGCGCTCATAGAGTTCGCGCGGCTTTTTGGTACGCGAGTGGAGCTGTGGGGGAGTGGGATAGGTCCTGTAAATACTCGCATAGGAAGGCGTTGGCTAAGTCGCGCGCTCGGGCTTTGCTCATATATTGGTCTGCGTGACAGACAGTCCGAAAAAATTGCGCTGAGCCTTGGAGCTGACAGAAAAAGGATAGTACTTGAGCGAGATCTGGCGTTTAATACCCAGCCCTCGGGTGCGGACAGAACGGAACTGATATTGCGTATATACGGACTTGACAGTACAGAAAAGTTTGCAGTGATAGCCCTGTCAGGCATGGGGAGTGACGCTGAGCTTAAATTGATAAAAAAGAGGATATCCGAGCTTTTGGATGGAGGAATAAAGCCGATATTTTTGTCTATGTATCCGCGTGAGGACAGAGACGTGTCACTAAAGATGAGCCGAGAGACAGGCGGTATATATGTTGAAAATATCAGCGGAGGTGAATTGATATCCGTTCTGCGGAGAGCCGAGCTGTCTTGCGGTATGCGGCTTCATCTGCTGATATTTTCAAGGATAGCGGGTATACGCTTTGAGGGCGTGGGCAGCGACCCGAAGATACGGGCGTTCTGCGAAGAAAACGGCGGAGTATATATTGAAAACGGGGGATAGCGTCAAGCTATCCCCTGTCTCCTATTCTTTTCCAATCATTTCTCTGAGTGCCGAGAGGGCGTCGGAAAGTCCGCCTACCGCGTCTATTATCCCGTATTTCACAGCCTCGTCTCCGTCGATTATTGAGCCTACGTCGGTCGCCATCTCGTCGGGGCGCATCATAAGCTCGTTTATCTTGTCCTTTGAGGCGGACGAGTGGTCACAGATAAATTTGATTATCCGCTTCTGCATCTCGTCAAAGTATCGGAAGGTCTGGGGTACGCCCACGACCAGACCGTTTATCCTCACGGGGTGTACCGTCATCGTCGCCGAGGGAACGATAAAGGAGCGTTTCGCCGACGTGGCAAGCGGAACGCCGATAGAGTGTCCGCCACCGAGCACAAGAGATACGGTTGGCTTGGTCATAGACGCTATCATCTCGGCAATAGCAAGTCCCGCCTCAACATCTCCGCCCATAGTGTTCAGCACTATAAGCAGACCGTCTATTTCCTCGCTTTCCTCAATAGCGACGAGAAGCGGGATTATATGCTCGTATTTCGTAGCCTTCTGCGAGTCGGGGAGCAGGTAATGCCCCTCGATCTGACCTATTATAGACAGGCAGTGTATCGACTCGCGTGAATTTTTTGCCACGACCGAGCCGCTTTTTATGATATCCTCAAGTTGTTCGTTTCCGTTCTGGTTGTTTTGATTTTCCTTCTTTTCCGTGTTTTCCATAAAACTCCTTTTATTGTTCAATGCGTTGTCATTTATTGAAATATTATTTGCATAATTGTATGAATTAATTCTTTACAATCGAAAAAAAATGTGGTATAATACTCACGTTAGGTATTTTTTTAACAAAATATTTCAAAGAGAGGTTATTATTATGTCAAACAAGTTTTTGGTAGAGACCTCCGCAAGACACGTACACCTGACGGCTGAGGCTGTTGAAATCCTTTTCGGTAAGGGACATCAGCTCACTAACAAGAAGGACCTCAGTCAGCCCGGACAGTTCGCTTGCGAGGAAAAAGTTACTGTTGTCGGACCCAAGGGTTCGCTCAAGGCAAGTGTTCTCGGACCTACGCGCGGAGCAAATCAGGTCGAGCTTTCGCTCACAGACGCTCGCACGATAGGCATCGCGGCGCCCGTCCGTGAGTCGGGAGACATAGTGGGAACACCCGGCTGCACACTGGAAGGACCTTGCGGCTCCGTGGTTATGACCGAGGGCGTTATCGCGGCAAAGAGACACATACATATGACGACTGCTGACGCTGCCGCTATGGGTGTTTCGGATAAGGAGACCGTATGCGTTAAGCTGGATACTCCCAGAGCGCTTATTTTCGGTGACGTTGTCGTAAGAGTTAGCGATTCCTTCGCTCTCGCGATGCACATCGACACAGATGAGTGCAACGCTGCTTGTGCTGCGGGCGCCGTTTACGGCGAGATAGTAAAGTAATTTATATAAAATTGGGGTTTAGCGATGAAAATATTATTTCAGGGTGACAGTATAACCGATGCAGGTCGTGACAAGCGCAACTATCACAATATGGGCAAAGGATATCCCAAATATGCCGTAGAGTTTATAAAGAAAGAGTATCCCGATATGGATATCGAATTTATAAATTTCGGTATTAGCGGAAACCGAACGGGACAGCTTTTTGATAGACTTTATGTTGACACTATCAAATTCCAGCCTGATATTATTTCCATTCTTATAGGTATCAACGATGTATGGCATAGATACGGCGGTGAAAGAGTGCTCACAACAGACGCTCAGATAGAGTTGAATTACCGTTGTATTCTTGAACGAATCAAAAAAGAAACGAACGCGAAGATAATTATGCTTTCCCCCTATCTTCTCGATTGCGACGATAAGGAAGAGGTAAGAGAGGATCTGAAAACAGTTCTTCCAATAATTCGTAAGCTTGCCGATGAATATGCAGATGTTTATATTCCGCTTGATAAGCATTTCGAGGAAGCGCTGAAAACCCAGCCAGAACCGAAATATTATTCGGGCGACGGGGTTCATCCGAATGATAACGGCGCCAAATTTATAGGCGAACGTTATGCCGAGGCGATAAGGCCTCTTATTGAAAAGGTTTAATTTTTAATCAAAAGGAGATAAAAAATGAGCAAAGAATTTTCTTGCGAGTACGCAATGAGTGCAGAAGTCGCTAATATGTGTACCGTAGCTAAGGGTCCGAATCACGGTCCCGCGCCAATTCCCGAGGAGGGCAAATGGGTTCAGGCAAAAGAGATAACGGACATTTCGGCTTACACACACGGTGTGGGCTGGTGCGCTCCCCAGCAGGGCGCGTGTAAGCTCTCCCTCAACGTTAAGAACGGTATCATCGAGGAGGCTCTCGTTGAGACTATCGGTTGTTCGGGTATGACTCACTCGGCGGCTATGGCGGCAGAGATACTTCCCGGTAAAACTCTTCTTGAGGCTCTTAACACAGACCTCGTTTGCGACGCTATCAACACCGCTATGAGAGAGCTCTTCCTTCAAATAGTTTACGGACGCAGCCAGTCTGCGTTCTCCGAGGGCGGTCTCGTTATCGGAGCAGGTATGGAGGACCTCGGTAAGGGTGAGAGATCAATGGTTGGTACAATGTACGGAACAAAGGCAAAGGGCGTTCGTTATCTTGAGATGACAGAGGGCTACTGCACGAGAATGGCACTTGACGCCGATGATCAGGTTATCGGTTACGAGTTCGTATCTCTCGGCAAGATGACAGATGCCAACAAGAAGGGTATGGAGCCCAACGAAGCATACGAGAAGTCCAAGGGTACATACGGCAGATTCAGCGACGCTGTTAAGTACATCGATCCCCGTAAGGAATAAGAAGGAGGAAGTATAAATGGCACATTTTGAAGGTTATGAAAGACGCGAGGCGAAGATCCTTGCGGTTCTTAAAGAATACGGCATTTCCTCCATAGACGAATGTAAGGAGATTTGCGACGCAAAGGGAATCGACCCCTATAAGATAGTAGAGGAGACGCAACCTATTGCGTTTGAGAACGCAAAGTGGGCGTACACAGTCGGCGCGGCTATCGCAATAAAGAAGGGTTGCACAAAGGCATCTGACGCGGCTGCCGCTATTGGAATCGGACTTCAGGCGTTCTGTATTCCCGGTTCTGTTGCCGAGAACCGTAAAGTTGGTCTCGGACACGGAAACCTTGGCGCTATGCTTCTCTCTGAGGAGACAGAGTGCTTCTGCTTCCTCGCGGGACACGAGTCCTTCGCGGCTGCTGAGGGCGCTATCAAGATAGCTCTCAACGCTAACAAGGTAAGAGTAAAGCCCCTGCGCGTAATACTGAACGGTCTTGGAAAAGACGCGGCGATGATTATTTCAAGAATCAACGGATTTACATACGTTCAGACCGAGTTCGACCCCTACACCGAGGAGGTAAAGGTTATCAAAGAGACCGCTTATTCCACAGGTGATAGAGCAAAGGTCAAGTGCTACGGCTCTGACAGTGTTCCCGAGGGCGTTGCTATAATGAGACTTGAGAATGTTGGCGTTTCTATCACGGGTAACTCCACCAACCCAACAAGATTCCAGCACCCCGTTGCGGGAACGTATAAGAAGTGGTGTACCGAGAACGGCGTTAAGTACTTCTCGGTTGCATCGGGCGGCGGTACGGGTAGAACCCTCCACCCCGATAACATGGCGGCAGGTCCTGCTTCCTACGGTATGACAGATACTCTCGGAAGAATGCACGGCGACGCGCAGTTCGCAGGTTCCTCATCCGTTCCTGCTCACGTTGAGATGATGGGTCTCATCGGCGCTGGTAACAACCCTATGGTCGGTATGACCGTTGCGGTTGCGGTTGCTATCGAGGAAGCAAGTAAGTAATAAAGATAGTTAGTTATGGAATTATGCGAGGGAAACTTTTTACAAAAAGTTTCCCTCGCGCTCTCTTCAAAAAACTTTAAGCAGGGTACAGGATAAATTATGGAGAATAACGGACAGAAAGAATTTATGACGGTTGCTGAGCGTCACGCGCAGGTGGAGTTCTATCTTGGAAAGACTGTGACTATCGCTATTGACCGACCGATTGGATACGTTCATCACAAGGGTGAGAAGACACTTGTGTACCCAATCAATTACGGATATATCCCAAATGTTCTTGGCGGTGACGGCGAGGAGCTGGACGTATTTCTGCTGGGCGTAGACTATCCTGTGAAAGAATTTATGGGCACTATAATCGGTATCGCATACCGCGCTGACGATGTTGAGATAAGCTCGTTATGGCTCCTGCAGGAATAGATTTTACCGCCGAGCAGATAGCTCACACGGTGCGTTTCCAGGAAAAATATTATCATACGACTATACGCGCGCTCGACGGCTCAACAGCAGAGGTGGAGAGATAAAATGGAGCGCAATTAAAACAGACACATTATTTTGGCGATAGCCGATAATGTGTCTGTTTTTTCTATATTTTAGTTATGACGCCGTCGGTGCAGACGACGGTGTAATCTCCCGCGTCCATATCCCACTCTAAGTTCTTGGCAATTTTGTCCCACCCCTCGGCAGTACCTTCAAATACGATTCTTTCAAGCCGAGCGCAATTACAGAAACTTTGATATCCTATGGCGGTTACGCTGTCCGGGATAAATATCTCGGTGAGATTTAAGCAATTGCAGAAGGCGCAGTCGTCGATTGCCCTAACGCTGTTTGGAATGACGATGCTTCTGAGACTCTCGCATCTGCTGAACATATATCTGTCGATAAAGCTGATACCGCGTGGCAGCACCGCCTCTGAAAGGCTCACGCAGCCCCCAAAGGAAGAATATCCAAGAGATGAAACTCCGTCGGGTATCACAACGCTTCTAAGATTTATACAATCGTTGAATGCTGCGATACAGATTATCCTTGTTGCTTCGTGTATCTTCACCCATTCGATAAATTTGTTCTCAGCTTCATACAGCAAAATGTACGGATTACTTGCGTTTCCAAGATATCTTGCGTTATTATATTTATTAAAAGAGAGTTTCGGGCAGTTTTTGAATGCTGAGCTGCTCGTAGACTTAAGACCGTTGCCTATCTCTATCCGTTCAAGGTTTGCGCAATCGCTGAATGCGCTGTTACCGATAGATATTACGGAATCGGGTAGAATAACGCTACTAAGAGCAGTACAGCTTTTGAATAGCGAGTGTTCGATATTGGTAACACCCGAGCCTATCCTTACGCTTTGAAGTGCCTCGCACCCCAAAAAGGAGTAACAACCGATAGCTTTCACGCTGTCGGGTATATCTACTGCGGACAGTCTCTTACAATCCATAAACGCCGACTCCCCAATGGAGCGCAGACTATTGCCGAGATATATTTTCCTGAGACCTTCGCAGTCGTTGAAAGCAAGGTCGCCTATAGATATAATACCGTCGGGGATAGTGAGCTGACCGATATTTGAGCAGCCTTGAAACGCATAGTTACCTATCTCGGTCAAGCTATTGGGTAAGGATACCTTCTTAAGATTTTTGCAGCCCCTGAAGGCAGAGCTGCCGATAGATACTACCCCTTCGGGTATTACTATGCTTCTCAGTTTTTCCGAGCTTTCAAATGCTCCTTGCATAATCCGCGTTACGGGAATACCGTTATATTCAGCGGGTATCTTTATTTCCTCAAGGTAGAGGGCTTTCCCTATATTTACGCCAAAGGTACCGTCAGATAGGGGATAATAGTCAAGTCCTTCCGTGCCGTCTATCTTAGGGTCAACCGCGCCGAGGTCTGATACGGCTCCGTTTGAATAAGTGATTATCAGTCTTCCGTCAACTGTTTTTATGCTCGAGATAACGATATCGTCCTCAATTTTACCGTGCTTTTGGTCGGGAGGGATATTTTTCAATTTTTTTCTCCTTATTGAATATTCAGGCTATATATAAACTAATCGTATCATATATAGCCTGTTTTGTCAATACTAATCAACTATAATTATTGGGTAAAATATATTTATTGAGGAGGAAGATATGGACACATACACGGCAGTAAGAAACCGAATTTTAGTTTTATGCGAGCTCAAGCAAATGTCTATCCATACCTTGGCTATGGAATCAGCGGTACCTCCCTCTACGATAAAAAACATTTTGTACGGAAAGAGCCATAACCCGGGGATAGTTACCCTAAAGATGATATGCGACGGTTTTGGCGTTTCATTGATCGACTTTTTTGACACCGAGGAGTTCAGAAATCTCGAGCAGGAGATAGTATAGCAACGGTGTTGGAAAAATGAAAACGGAGAAGCTTCTATGAAAAGCTTCTCCGTTTTTATCTGTTTGTTTTAATTATTTATCACTATATAATCCGACATTGCGGATATTTTTGAGGCGGGGACGAAATATTTTTTGGATATAGACCAAGGGGTGTCGTCGGGGGCAGGGTAGCAGATGATTATGTCACCGTCCGATTTCTCCACCATTTCGCCGAAGCGCGCCTCGGAGAGGGCGGTGATAGTGTTACTGCCCATAAATTCAGCGGCTACTGACAGCTCGGTATTGATTCCTATATTTCCGCCGTCCAGTCGTCCGCGACAGGATATGACACCGATATCGGCGGCAAAATCAGTCGGCTCTCCCGCACCTCCATCACACTCGTATTTGAATGGGAATGCCAGCTCGGCTACCGAATAATCTCCCTCGCGCTCAAGGAGCAGAGTGTAGCGGCACTGTCCCGAGAGGATATATTTGTTTTTGTCGCACTCAACCTTTTCGGCATAGGGCTTACACCAGATATCCACTATCCGCGAGCCATGCTGTACCGTGGTGTCAGAGACAGATATTCTCTCGCTCTGAGAGAAATTGCCGGACGCGGACGAGAGAACGCGGGGAATAACGTAATCGCGATAAGACGCTTCGCAGTAGTTCTCGGTTGAATAAAGGTCGCGGGTGTAAGTCATAGGAACTGACTTATGCGCGGTCACCTCGGGAATGATACTGAGGTCACAGAGTATCCTTCCGTCCTCAACGCTCACTGTTATATCGCTGATATACGCCGAGGCGCGGCAACTTGAATCAGGCGTGAGTTCGTCTATTTCAACTTGCTCACTGAAGGGTATATTTTTTGTGAGTGTCTCTGCCGACGCAGTTTCTCCCTCACGGCAAACGAGCAGCTTCAGAGTGACGTTTCCTCGGCAGTCGGCGTAGCCCTCGGCGGCGGTCACGTCAGGGATATTTACCTCTGCCGACGCGCTTATCACACGCATATCGCCGCTCTCGGGGAATATTTCCTCGGAGAACTCGGCTATCTCGCCAAGTCCTGACATCATAACTGTGGTGTCACATTCGCCGTCAAGTCTCTCTATGCTCAGCGGATTTACCTCGCCCGAGCATCTTTCCTCGGCTATCATCATTCCGTAGGCTCTCACGCGAGAGGCAAGTCGGCACTTTATGCTCAGCTTTCTCGGAGCTGTGACGCGGGATGTGATACTCTCGTCGGATATGTCGGTAAGCACAGTTACTCCCTCGTTAAGGTCGAAGTCGTTAGTGATATCCAGAGGAGCGTTGAAGGAATATTCGGCGGATAGTGGCGCGGTATAGAGACCGCCGTCAGCGCCAATGTATAGCATATGATAGTCGATAGTGCCGTTGAATTCAACGCTGTTTCCCTCTATGTATTTTGCGGGTGGCAGGATAGATGCGCCAACTCTGAGAATTCGCCTTATCTCGGGCTGATAATCGGGCAGAGTGTAGTCATTCGAGACCTCGGCGGTTATAATTCTGTCACATAGCGGCATACGGAATCTTTTGGGGGCAGCCCCATACATTGCGTCGGTATTGTTCATAACAGAGTTCTCCTTTTCTCTTGTTGCCGAGCTCGGTGAGGGCGAGGCTCGGTATTTTATTTTACGGTAGAGTTTATGATAAAAATCGGTCATTTATTACATCTAAGGCGCTGTCGGGTATAATTTAATTGTATAGACCTTAAAAAAGTGAACAAGTCTTTGACAAATCGCAAATGATATGGTATAATATAATAATTATAAGTGAAAGTATGAAAAGGACAGTATAAATGGTAAAAATAGTATCGGTCAGCCCGCGGAGCAGGGCGCATAAGGCGGGTATCCGCGAGGGAGACGTGTTAGTCTCGATAAACGGCAGAGAGATAAACGACGTTCTCGACTACCGCTTTTATCTCGCCGAGCGTAGGATATCGGTCTGCGTTAGCAGAGAGGGTGAAGAGCTGAAATTCAATATCAAGAAAAAAGAATATGACGATATCGGTCTTGATTTTGAGACACCGCTTATGGACAAGAAGCATTCCTGCGAAAACAAGTGCGTTTTCTGCTTCATAGACCAGCTTCCGAAGGGGCTCAGGGAGTCGCTCTACTTCAAGGACGACGATTCGAGACTTTCCTTCCTTCACGGAAATTATATTACGCTGACCAATCTTCACGACCGAGATATCGAGAGGATAATCGAGATGCACATATCCCCCGTGAACGTGTCGGTGCATACAACCAATCCCGAGCTTCGCGTGCGTATGATGCATAACAAGCGCGCGGGCGAGGTGTTGGGATATCTTGACAGGCTCGCCGAGGCGGGTATAAAGCTCTGCTGTCAGATAGTCCTCTGCCGAGGTCTTAACGACGGCGAGGAGCTGGACAGAACGATGCGCGACCTCGAAGGACTATATCCCGCCATGCTGAGCACGTCGATAGTCCCCGCAGGGCTCACAAAATTCCGTGACGGACTTTATCCGCTTCAAGGATTTTCTCCTGAGGAGTGCACCGATATCATAAAGCAGGTAAATGCTTTCGGGGATAAGTGCCTTGAGAAATACGGAACAAGGCTTTTCTATCCCGCGGACGAGTTGTATATTAAAAGCGGTACCGAGCTTCCCGATGACGGCTTTTACGAGGATTACGCACAGATAGAGAACGGCGTGGGAATGCTCACCGAGCTCGAGACGGAATTTTGTGCCGAGCTTGAACAGCTCGAGGAGTATATGGGCAGATTTAAGCCTGACAGAGAGGTTTCGATAGCCACGGGGTACGCCTCCTATGAGCACATCTGCTCGCTTTGCCGACTTATAGAGGCAAGGGTAGAGGGACTCAAGATAAATGTATACCGAATAAAGAACAACTTTTTCGGAGATGAGATAACCGTGTCGGGGCTTCTAACAGCTACCGACATAGAGGAACAGCTAAGGGGCAGGGCGCTTGGCGACTGTCTGTTGATACCGTCGGTGACGCTGAGAGCTGAGGGCGACCTGTTCCTTGACGGCAGAACCCCAAAGGAGCTGTCAGATGCGCTTGGAGTGCCCGTAAGGGCGGTGGATAGCGCGGGAGAGGCGCTTATTTGCGCTATTCTCGGATTATGAGTAAAGAGAGGATATAATAATGGCAAAACCCATTATAGCAATCGTGGGAAGACCTAATGTGGGTAAGAGTACTCTTTTCAATAAGCTTATAGGAGAGAGACGCTCGATAGTTGAGGATACCCCGGGTGTTACACGCGACCGTATCTACGGAGAGACAGAATGGAGAAACCGCCGAATGGTGGTTATAGACACGGGCGGAATAGAGCCTAAGACCGACGATATAATCCTGAAGCAGATGAGATTTCAGGCAGAGGTGGCGATAGAGACGGCGGACGTGATATTATTTATGTGTGACGTTCGCACGGGACTTACCGCCGATGACAGGGATATCGCGGTGATGCTTCAAAAGAGTGGAAAACCGATAATACCCTGTATCAACAAGTGTGACAGCGTGGGAAATCTGCCTTTTGAGTTTTACGAGTTCTACGAGCTGGGCTTTGACTGCGAGCCTATCGCGGTGTCCTCTATCCATGGAAGCGGTTCGGGGGACATTCTTGACGCGGTCATCGACGCAATACCGGCGTGGGACGACGAGGACGAGGAGGACGACAGCATAAAGGTGGCCGTTATCGGAAAGCCTAACGCGGGCAAGTCCTCGATAATAAATAAGATAATCGGCAAGGAGAGACTTATAGTTTCGAATATCGCCGGAACGACACGTGACGCCGTCGACACGCATATCGAGAACGAATACGGAAAGTTCACCTTTATCGACACCGCGGGAATCAGAAGAAGCTCCAAGATAAACGATAAGATAGAGAAATACAGCGTTCTCCGCGCCCATATGGCGGTCGAGAGGGCGGATGTGTGTCTTATTATGATAGACGCGGGTACGGGTATCACCGAGCAGGACGAGAAGATAGCGGGGATTGCTCACGAGGCTGGCAAGGCATCGATAATCGTCGTCAACAAATGGGACAGTATAGAAAAGGATAACAAGACGGTCAACGAATATAACGAAAAGATAAGAACGGCTTTGGCGTATATGCCGTACGCGCCTATAGTCTATGTTTCGGCGCTCACGGGGCAGAGGATAAATACTCTGTTCGAGCATATCGGGTACGTATACAATCAGTCTACCACCAGAATATCCACGGGAATGCTCAACGACGTTCTCTCCGAGGCGACGATGAAAGTTCAGCCCCCGTCGGATAAAGGCAAGAGACTTAAGATATACTATATGACACAGGTAAGCGTCACTCCCCCCACATTCGTTCTTTTCTGTAATGATACCGAGCTTTTCCATTTCTCGTATCAGAGATATATTGAGAACTGTCTGAGACAGACCTTTGGCTTTAAGGGTACGCCGATAAGACTGATAATCAGAACGAAGGGCGAGGAAATTTAAGAGAGGTTATTTGAATGTTTGTAGATAACGTAAGAATATATATAAAGGCGGGCGACGGAGGACACGGAGCAGTCTCATTCAGACGTGAGAAGTACGTTTCTCACGGCGGACCCGACGGAGGTGACGGAGGAAACGGAGGAAACGTGGTGTTCCGCGTCGACAAAGGTACTAATACCCTGCTCGCCTTCAAATACAGACACAAATTCATAGCGGGCAACGGAGGTAACGGCGCCGGAGGGAAATTCCACGGAGCTACCGCTGAGGATATGGTAATTCTCGTTCCCCCCGGAACGCTTATCAAGGATGCCGAGAGTGGAAGGATAATACACGATATGACCGAGGGGGACGGAGTTGACTACGTGTGCTGTAAGGGCGGACGCGGCGGTTGGGGTAACAGGCATTTCGCCACCCCCACAAGGCAAGTGCCGATGTTTGCTAAAAACGGCACCAAGGGCGAGGAGCGAGAGGTCATACTTGAGCTTAAGATGCTTGCCGACGTAGGACTTATAGGGTATCCCAGCGTGGGTAAATCCTCTATACTTGCCCGTATCAGCTCGGCGAAGCCGAAGATTGCCGACTATCATTTCACCACGCTTTCTCCTAACCTCGGGGTAGTATCCACGGGTGGCGAGAGTGGCTTTGTTGCCGCCGATATTCCGGGTCTTATCGAGGGCGCGGCTGACGGCGCGGGGCTTGGTCACGCATTCCTTCGCCACGTTGACAGGTGCAGACTTCTTCTGCACGTGGTGGATATCTCCTGCTTTGAGGGACGAGACCCTGTCGAGGACGTAAAGCTGATAAACCGTGAGCTTGAGAGGTACAGCCCGGAGCTCTCTCTCCGTCCGCAGATAATAGTGGCTAATAAATCCGACGCGCTTGATGGCTCGGATGTGGATATAGAAGCGTTCGAGGCGTTCGTCCGAGAGAACGGCTGGGAGCTGATATACGTGTCGGCGGCGACGGGCGATGGACTTGACGATATGATAAAGCTCGTGGCGGCAAGACTTGAGGAACTTCCCCCACTTAAGGTATACAGCACAGAGACCTTTGAGGACGAGGTCACGGTCAACGAGAAGGAGACTGTGATAAGACGTCAGAACGACCTCTATACAGTAGAGGGCGAATGGTTATATAATCTTATGGGACAGATAAATTTTGACGATTACGAGTCGCTCAACTTCTTTCAGAACGTGTTGAAAAAGAACGGCGTTTTTGTGGCGTTGGAGGCTAAGGGCTGTAAGGACGGAGACACAGTTTCGATATACGGCTTTGAATTTGATTACTTAAAGTAAATTCTTCATAACAAAAAAGGAGAGCTACAATATGAACATTTGGCACGATATTGACCCCAAGGTTATAGCGTCTGACAAATTTTCGGCGGTAATTGAGATATCGAAGGGAAGTAGCTGTAAGTACGAGCTTGACAAATATACGGGACTTCTCAGACTTGACCGCGTGCTCTACACCTCGACGCACTATCCCGCAAACTACGGATTTATCCCAAGAACGTATGCCGACGATGGAGACCCGCTGGACGTTCTTGTGCTTTGCAGTCAGCCGATAATGCCTCTGACATTGATAGATGTATTTCCCATAGGCGTTATGCGAATGATAGACGGCGGGGCCACAGACGATAAGATAATCGCCGTTCCTTGCTCCGACCCATCATACAATAATATAAAGTCGATAGATGATCTTCCCGCGCACATTTTTGACGAAATAATGCACTTCTTCTCGGTATACAAGCAGCTTGAAAATAAGCAAACTGCCGTTAAGGAGCTGTTTAACCGCAAAGAGGCGGAGCAGATAATATCCGAAGCTATCGAGGCTTACAGGGTAAAATTCGAATCAAAGTGATGGAAAATTTTTTGCAAAAGAGGACATAAGTATGGAGCTGTATGCAAAGGAATATAAAAGAATAGCTAACTATACAGGTTTGTGCCTCGTCCTGTTTATCGTTATGTTTTACGTGACGAACGCGGGAATGGCGTTGCTTTCTGTTTTTATCCCATTCTCTGTTGTTGAGGAAATATCCTATTCGCTTTTGTCGGTAGGGCAGATGATAGCGTATCTTGCCTCGTTCATAATTCCCGCGGTGGTTTTGAGGGCTATATTGAAAAAAGGGGGATCGCTTCAGCCGCTGAGGCTTGATTTCAAGCTGCCAAAAATTTCGTTGCTTCTTATCCCTGCCGCAATATCCCTCGCCCTCGCTTCGGCGTACATAAATTCCTGGATACTCAGTATCTTCGATGTATCCGAGGTCTATTCCGAGCTTTTGGGTGTATCATCAGAGCCGTACGCGGCGTATGAGATACTGCTCTTATTCCTTTCGACGGCGATAGTTCCGGCTATCTGCGAGGAATTTTTGTTCAGGGGAACTATCCTCTCAAACCTTATGCCCTTCGGACGTGGGGTGGCGCTTGTGGGAAGCTCGGTCTTGTTCGGACTTATGCATCAGAACCCGTATCAGATACTTTACACCACGGTTGCGGGGCTTATGCTGGGATACGCATATATCAAGACGGGCTCTATATGGTGTCCTACCTTAATTCATCTGTGCAATAACGCTTTTTCGGTCACCGAGCAGGTGATACAGGCAAATTGCAGTGCCGAGGTGTCAGCGGTGATAATTCCTATTATGGACGTGGCGATGATACTTGGCGGATTCATTTGCTTTGCGGTCTATCTCGCCATAGACGCAAAACGCGAAAAGGATAGACTGAGGTCGGGCAGCTTTGGAGTTATTATCGAGGAGTGCGATGCCTATGAGGAGAAGCCTATATCACCGAGAGAAAAGCTCAGGTGCTTTTTCGCTCCGGGAATGATAGTGTTTATCGTCCTCGCGCTTATAGCCATGGTATCCACTTTGTTGATGCTCGTGCTACTCGCCGGAACGTCGGTGATGCTATGACTGATGTTACTTATATGAGGAGAGCGCTCGAGCTGGCAAGGACAGCCGCCGAGACGGGGGAGGTTCCTGTGGGGGCGGTTATCGTCAAGGACGGCGAGATAATATCAGAGGCTTATAATCTTCGCCATACGGGTAAGATGGCGACGGCTCACGCCGAGATACTTGCCATAGAGGACGCCTGTAGGAAGCTCGGAACTTGGCGGCTTAGCGGATGTACGCTTTACGTTACTCTCGAGCCCTGTCCTATGTGCGCGGGCGCGCTTATAAATTCAAGAATAGACAGAGTGGTATATGGGGTAAAGGACGCAAAGGCGGGGTGCCTTGGAAGCGTCATAGATTTCAATTCCTATCCATTTAACCACGCCTTTGAGACTGTTGGCGGCGTTTGCGAAAAGGAATGTGCTGAGGTGCTCGGCGAGTTCTTTCGGCGAACGAGAAGATAAAAAATAATTTTTCAGGCTTTATATTATTTATTATTTGGTAAAAACCCGACATTTGCGGCGAATGTCGGGTTTTTATATTTTTTGTTCATAAAGAGCGAATTTTCGCTTTGACCTTGCGCGGACTTCCGAAATAAAATGATAGTGAAGTCCGTATGTGAGGTATTATCTTTTATACTGTCGGATTTCTGCAAAATCAGGATAAAAATTCCTGTGGCAAATATCTGTTTACGTGTTTAGAGACGGGGGATACACGGTAAAAATATACTTGAACAGAAAAAATTTTGGAGGCTCGCAAAATATATCGCTTCCAAGAAAGGCTTGGTAAATAATATATGAGTGTTAAACGAGGAGATATCTATTATGCCGACCTGAGTCCCGTCGTGGGCTCTGAGCAGGGCGGACTCCGTCCCGTCCTTATTATTCAGAATGACGTTGGAAATAAATACAGTCCCACTGTCATCGCGGCGGCGATAACCTCAAGACTTGGAAAGACACGCCTTCCCACTCACATTGATATATACGCGGATAAGGTGGGACTTGCCAAGGATTCGGTAGTCCTGCTTGAACAGGTGAGAACGCTTGACAAGCGCAGACTGAAGGAAAAAATGGGGCATCTTGACGA
>JAZQWY010000049.1:0-9704 GCA_045632545.1 Eubacteriales bacterium
CCCTGGGTAGACTTTCTTACCATATATCTGTTCATCCTGTTAGTTCCCGCGCCAATAACTCCTCGAAGTCCCGCGGTACCAAACTCCATTTCACGGATAAATCTTTCCTTGATTTCAGCATCGTTATCAGCAATAGCCGAAAGCTCCGCTTTTGTTATCTCGTCAATAAAAGGACTTTCAACCCAAGACCTATACACATCACGGTAATTCATAGATAATCTTTCTACCTTCCTACACTCAATATTACTATTATAAACTATATATATGTTTTTTTCAATATAAAAATTCAACTATTTTTTACTAAATTTAACTGAAATTTTAATCAATTTATAGAATAGTAACCATAAATGACAACAAATTATCGCAAAGTATTGACAAATCATAAAAAATATGTTATCATATTAATACTTTACTTAGGTAAAGCATTAAAATGTTTGGCATTAATATTCAATGCCTATATAACTTTTGGAGGAAATATGAAAAAAATTTTATGTTTAATGCTCGTAGCGATTATCTGCGTGCTTCCCCTCACTTCTTGTAACAAGAAGGATGACACCTTGACTTGCGGTGTTACAATATTTGAAAACATGAACGAGCAGGACGAAAACGGAAATTGGACAGGCTTTGAATCGGAATTCGCTATGGAAGTCGGAAAGCTTATAGATATGAAAGTGGAATTCCAGATAATAGACTGGTCTCAGAAATACTCTGAGCTTAATTCGGGCAAGATAGACTGCATTTGGAACGGATTTACCGCTAACTCATCTGATGACGGTATTGAGAGAAAAGACCTTGTTGACTTCTCTTACACGTATATGCTCAATCAGCAGTGTATCGTAGTTAAGAAAGACAATCTTGCGTCTTATGCCAACGAAGCTTCCCTTAAGGGCAAAAAAGCAGTTGCTGAAGGCGGAAGCGCGGGTGCGGCATACGCAGAAGGTGTTATCGGTGACAACGGAAGTCTTATAACCACCACAGCTCAGATTAACGCGTTTACCGAGATAAAGGCGGGTACATCCGACTTTGCTGTCGTCGATATACTTCTCGCGCAGAATGTTTGCGGAAAGGGCGACTACACTGACCTTGCGATAGTTGAGAGCATCGTTCTCGACGCTGAATACTACGCTATAGGCTTCAAGAAAGGAAGTGACCTCACGGCAAAGGTAAACGAAGCTATCAAGACTCTCAACGACAATGGCAAACTACTCGAAATCGCTAAAAAATACGGGCTTGAAAACAGCCTTAAGGTCACTATCGAGTAATTATTTTTAACAAAGGAATTTATAATGGGGTTTTGGGAAATTACTTTAAGCTTGCTTAACGGGCTTAAAATGACCTGCCTGATATTTGCGCTAACACTTGTGTTAGCGCTTCCTTTGGGTTTGGTCATCGCTTTTGGCTCTATGTCAAGATTTAAGCCGTTAGCATACGTCACAAAGGTTTTCGTCTGGATAATACGAGGCGTACCTCTTATGCTTCAGATATTCGTAGTTTTTTATGTTCCGGGACTTTTGTTCAATGTATCGGGACTTTCGAGATTTACGTCTGTAATTATAGCGTTTGTAATAAATTACGCCTGCTATTTCTCAGAAATATACCGCGGGGGCATAGAAAGCATATCAAAAGGACAGTATGAGGCGGGAGAGGTCCTTGGAATGACAAGGTCTCAGATATTCTTCAAGGTCGTTCTGATTCAAGTGGTAAAAAGAATTCTTGCTCCTATGTCAAACGAGGTCATCACGCTAGTCAAGGATACGGCTCTTGCGCGCGTTATTATGATAGTTGAAATACTTAAAGCGGCAGAATTTTTCACAAGCTACGGTCTTATCTGGCCTATGTTCTACACTGCGGTATTTTACCTGATATTCGTCGGACTTCTCACTCTTATCTTCGGATTTTTTGAGAAGAAATTATCCTATTTCAAGGCTTAAAGGAGGACGTTATGGCATTACTTGAAGTTTCAGGTATTACGAAAAGTTTTGGCAAGACCAAGGTCCTCAAGGGCATTGATATATCTCTTGAAAAAGGAAAGGTACTTTCAATAATAGGCTCGTCGGGAAGCGGTAAAACCACCCTGCTCCGCTGTCTTAACTTTCTTGAGATTCCCGATAGCGGGACTATATCGGTTGACAGCGAAATGATTTTTGACGCTACCGCGCACAAAAAGCTGAAGGAAGAGGATATAAGAAAAAACAGACTTCGTTTCGGTCTTGTATTTCAGTCCTTTAACCTTTTCCCTCAATACAACGCATTTGAAAACATAACTCTCGCTCCCAAGCTTCGTTTGAACGACGAAAAGCTTTCCGCAGAGGATAAAAAACAGCGGCTTGAGGAGATCGATGCTAAGGCTTGGGAACTGCTGAGGAGAGTTGGACTTGCTGAGAAAGCCGAGTCTTATCCCTGTCAACTCTCGGGCGGTCAGCAACAAAGAGTTGCGATAGCGAGAGCGTTAGCGCTCTCTCCCGATATTCTCTGCTTCGACGAACCTACGTCTGCGCTCGACCCCGAGCTTACGGGCGAAGTCCTCAAAGTTATAAAGGACCTTAAATCGGCTGACACCACGATGATAGTCGTTACCCACGAGATGGAGTTCGCAAAAAACGTTTCCGACCAGATAATTTTTATGGCGGACGGAGTTATCGAGGAGGTGGGAACACCCGACGAGATATTCGACAGTCCAAAATCCAAAAAAACACAAAGCTTTCTAAATAAATCGCTTGAAAGCTTTTGATGAAATTAGTAAATGATACACAACAAATTCACCGCCGAGAGCAACCTCAAGGTTACTCTCGGCGGTAAAATTTATATTACTAAATAAGCTCCTAACATCTGTTTGTCGTTATCTTTATCAAAGGTTAAATAGCTTTGTCTAATAGCTTCTTCCAAAACTGCGCCACGTATGGAGAAGATATTTGCGCAAGCGTGGTCAATCTGAAATTCGTCTTCTTTCAAGAATTCGGGAATCTCTTTATAGATCTGCTCTCGACAGAACAAATAATGTCGTGTGGCTATATCGGTTGCTTTGCGGCGTAACAACTCAAAATGCTCCTTTATCTCATTCGGCATCTTATGTGCTTTTTCCTTGCGCATAACCATAATTGTTGGAACATAGCCGTCATCTGCTTTTTTGATATATCCGTAGGATTCTAATCTTTTTAGAATGGTACTGTCTACCTCTGCACTCTTACCCTCGGCAACTGCAACCATTGCTTGACCGTCTGCATAAGTCAGAACCGGCGGCGTACGCTTTTCAAGCCCGCAATATTTGTATCGGAATTGGCGGAACATAACTTCGGGCAAATCCTTTTCATTCGGACATGAAACACATCCGCTAAGACCTACGTGTTTGGGCTCATCTCCGTGATGGATTTCCATGCCAAGCAAATCCCATTCTCCACCGTTGGGACGAAGAGTATGTCCCCAAGAACCGATATTAGGAACATCTTTCGCATTCTTATTAAAAGGCTTAAGGGTATCAAAATACACATTATCTGCTTCAATCATCAAAAGTGCCCATTTCATATCTTCGTAACTTTGATAACCCTCATGCCAATCGGACGCATTTTTACTTGACCACTCAATGCTGTACTCCATCGTATTAATGATTGCCCTTGTAAGTTCAGGAGCAATCCCGCGCACATGAGCACAAATCTTTTCTTGTGCTTCTGCACTAACAATAAAAATATTAGTTTCGTATTTATTGCCGTTTTTCTTCATCAATGTAGCATCTACAAGCGTGGATAGTTCTTCCTCCATATATGGAAGCGCTACTCCAACTTCCATTGCCAACTCTTCTGCCGTTGCAGGTGTTCTATATGCTGCAAGCATAATGTTTTTGCTGAGAGAACGCGAAATATAAATTCTTGGTTCACCATTTGCACCATGCAATCCATTCACCCAAAATGAAATGTTTTCGGGATTATAGCTTAATTTTCCAAATTCTCTTGCCATATTCATACCTTCTTTCAATATTATTCTTGCGCGATGAAGCCTCTGCTGAACTGCGCTTGTAGAAAGTGAAAGCGAGGATGCGATATCACGAACGCTCTTATTTTCTATGTAGTAGGCAACGACTATGTTGCGGTAATCGCCTTTGATGAACGCCAGCTCGCGCCGAAGCAGAGCCATTTGCTCTGTATGTATCATTTCATCAAAGATATTTTCCCTCTCATCTTCTATCTCATAATCGCCGATATCGGAACCGGTTACCAACTCGTTTCGATTACGCTTTTCTCTTGCCCATACCGAATAACGGTTACGCGCGATCTGCCATACCCATGCAGAAAAACTTGTAGGAATCGTTCCTTTATTCAAGGCAGTGATAATCTGAAGCGCGATATCCTGCGTTAAATCTTCTGCTTCAATATGGCTACCTGTCTTCTTCAAGCAGAAGTAAAACAGCTTTTCCATATAATTCTCGGTAATTTCGTTTATGAGCCGATCTCGCATTTTATTCGTTTCCTGCATTTTCTCGCCTCCTTTCACAAATATAGTGTGGCATTTATGGATTTGCTGACAGATTTTTTATAATTATATCATAAAAATACTACTCGGTCTATAAAAAATCACCCAGCCACGCCAATTTTGATGGTCGTGGCTGGGTTATTATTTTATCAATCCTTGAAATATCCCTGATAGATAAGGTCTGCGTTACCTGTGAGTGTTACGCCGTCGTCTGTATAGTTGACTATAAGGTCTCCGCCGTGAAGCTTGACTGTTATGTCCTCGCCCATCTTGCAGATACCGTTCTCAACCGCCGCGACAACAGCCGCGCAAGCACCTGTTCCGCAGCCCCAGGTCTCGCCGTTTCCTCTTTCATAAACACGCATCTTTATCGTTGTGGGGTTGACAACGCGAATAAACTCTGTATTTATTCTCTCGGGGAATTCGGGAGCGTTCTCGAACATCGGGCCTATTCTCTTTACGTCAAATCCATCAACGTAATCGGTGAATACAACGCAGTGCGGATTACCGATAGAAACGCAGGTTACCTTATATTCCTTGCCGCCAACGGTCAAGGGATAATCGATTATACGCTCTGCCTTGATAGTAGTGGCAATATTCTTCGAGAGAACACTTGCCTGTCCCATATCAACGCTTACTGTGGATACCTTTCCGTTTCTTGTATAAAGCTTGAGAGATTTAACTCCGCTTCCCGTTTCAACGGTAAGGTTTTCTTTCTTGACAATCTTATTATCGTAGAGATATTTACCTACGCAACGAATACAGTTACCTGCTATCTTTCCTTCACTTCCGTCACGGTTGAAGACTCTCATCTTAGCGTCGGCAACGTCGGATTTTTCAATAAGAACCAGACCGTAACCGCCCACGCCGTAGTGTCTGTCACACATCTTTAGACAGAGCGACTCGGGACAGGTGATACTGTTATCAAAGTTTTCGATGTAGATATAGTCATCACCCGTACCTTCCATCTTGGAGAACTTGATAAGTCTATGCTCTGTCGCCATATTGTTTATATCAACAAGCTCTGTATTCTGCTGATTGTAACGGCTCGCTATGATATCCGCGAGAGCGTTTGCCGTATCAAGAGAGGTCAGACAAGCCACAGAATAATGGAGCGCTTTTCTGTGAAGCTCGATATAATCGTTAAGCGTTGAATCAAAGAGCGTTCCCGTGTATACGATATAACTTATCTTTTCTTGCTCGATAAGCTTATAAACGTCGTCGCTGTCATTGATAGAGCCTACCGAGGTTACCTTGGTTCCAAGACTCTCGATAGCCTTCGCCGTTTCCTTAGTTGCGTATATCTTCATTCCGATATCGTCAAGCTTCTTAGCGAGAGTTACTATCTCATAAAGGTCGTGCTCTCCAACGCTGATAAACACGCCAACGTCAGAGCCCGCAAAGGGCGCTTTCATTTTGAAGCCTGCCGAGGTAAGTCCCTTGAATATCGCCTCGTTAAGGTCCTTTCCAAGTCCCAAAACCTCACCCGTAGACTTCATCTCAGGACCGAGATAGGAGTTTGCGTCTGTCAGCTTCTCGAACGAGAATACGGGAACCTTGACCGCATAGTACGGAGGAATCTTGTAAAGTCCCGTACCGAAATCAAGCTCACGCAGAGGTGTACCAAGCATCACGCGGGTAGCCAAATCGACCATAGGAACCCCTGTTACCTTACTTATGTAAGGAACTGTTCTAGAGGCTCTTGGGTTGACCTCAATTACGTAAAGCTCGTTTTGATATATAAGGTACTGTATATTGACAAGTCCCTTAGTTCCAAGCGCGAGCGCAAGATTCTCAGAGGACCCGACCACTGTTTTAAGCATCTTATCGTTTATGCTGTAAGGCGGATATACCGCGATAGAGTCACCGCTATGAACGCCCGCGCGCTCAACGTGCTGCATAATACCGGGAATAAGAACGTCAGTTCCGTCGGAAATAACATCGACCTCAAGCTCAGTTCCCATCATATACTTATCGACAAGCACCGAATTCTCAATACCGACCGCAAGTATACGGTTCATATAGGTCTCAACTTCCACGTCGTTATAAACGATACACATATTCTGTCCGCCAATAACGTATGACGGACGTAGCAGGACGGGATAGCCTATTCTGTTAGCCGCCTCGATAGCTTCGGAAAGGTTCATAACGCTCGTTCCCACAGGGCGCTTGATATTAAATCTTTCAAGCAGAGCGTCGAATTTCTCACGATCCTCGGCGGTATCTATACCCTCAGCAGAAGTACCGAGTATCTTGATTCCGTTGTCGTCAAGGAACTTTGTCAGCTTTATAGCCGTCTGTCCGCCAAACGCCACAACAACGCCTATAGGTTTTTCTACCTTGAGGATATTCATAACGTCCTCGGGAGTAAGAGGCTCAAAATAGAGCCTGTCCGCGGTATCGTAGTCAGTAGATACCGTCTCGGGGTTGTTATTGATTATAACAACGTCATAACCAAGCTCTTTAAGCGTCCATACGCAGTGAACAGAGGAATAGTCAAATTCAATTCCCTGTCCTATTCTGATAGGACCTGAGCCGAGAACTACGATAGTCTCCTTGCCCGATTTCTTGAAGGAACGAGCCTCACATGCCTTATCGTAGGTCGAATAGAAGTATGGTGTCTGTGCGTCAAACTCAGCCGCGCAGGTATCAACCATCTTATAGCTTGCGTTCATTTCGGGATGCTCTATCTCTCCGCCGATACGCATAAGAGTCTTATCAAGATATCCAAGCTTCTTGCCGCGCTTGTATTCCTCAATACCCATACCGTTTTCGGCGATATCATTCTCAAAATCGGCAAGATTTTTCAGCTTGTTGAGGAAGAACATATCTATCTTGGTTATATCGTTTACGGTCTCTAGCGATATTCCGTTCTTGATAGCCTCAAAGACCGTAAATATGCGCCTGTCGTCGGATATCTTAAGGCGTTCAAGCACAGGCAGGTCGCTGATAGGTGCGGCGTTGAGGGTATCCAGAGATATCTCCGCGCCTCTGACAGCCTTCATAAGAGCCATCTCAAAGCTGGGAGCTATCGCCATTACCTCACCCGTAGCCTTCATCTGCGTTCCAAGCTTACGGCTGGCTCCTGTAAACTTCTCAAATGGCCACTTTGGGAATTTAACTACCGCGTAGTCTACCGTAGGCTCAAAGCAAGCGCAGGTCTTACCAGTAATATCGTTTGTTATCTCGTCAAGTGTGTAGCCGAGGGCTATCTTCGTTGTTATCTTTGCTATCGGGTATCCCGTGGCTTTACTTGCGAGAGCCGACGAACGTGATACGCGTGGATTGACCTCAATTACCGCGTACTCCATAGAGTTGGGGTCGAGCGCAAACTGACAGTTACAGCCGCCCACTATACCAAGCGCGGAGATAATATCAAGAGACGCGTTGCGGAGCATCTGATATTCCTTCGGCGAGAGTGTCATCGCGGGAGCGACGACGATAGAGTCACCCGTATGTATTCCAACGGGGTCTACGTTTTCCATACTGCATATCGCGATAGCGTTACCTACCGAGTCACGCATTACCTCGAACTCTATCTCTTTCCAGCCAAAGATATACTTCTCAACGAGTATCTGCGAGATAGGAGACGCGTCGAGTCCGTTTTTCGCAATAACTGCAAGTTCCTCCGCGCTATACGCCACGCCGCCGCCTGCTCCTCCGAGCGTAAATGCGGGACGGACGATAACGGGAAATCCTATTCTCGTCCCTACCATAAGTGCGCCATCAATATCGTTAGCTATATCCGAGGGGATACAGGGCTGACCTATTTCCTCCATGGTATCCTTGAAAAGCTGTCTGTCCTCTGCCTTGTCTATCGCTTTCGCGTCTGTTCCAAGCAGACGAACGTTGTGCTCCTTGAGGAAGCCCTCGTGGGAGAGCTGCATAGCGAGAGTAAGTCCCGTCTGTCCGCCAAGTCCCGCAAGGATACTGTCGGGCTTTTCCTTTTCTATAACTCTCTTGATAGTATCGACCGTCAGCGGCTCGAGATATATCTCGTCTGCCATTGCGTTGTCGGTCATTATGGTAGCGGGATTGGAATTTACAAGAACTACGTTAACTCCAGCTTCCTTAAGCACGTGACACGCCTGAGTACCCGCGTAGTCAAATTCGGCAGCCTGTCCGATAACGATAGGTCCTGAGCCAATGACCAAAACTTTTCTTATATCCTTATTCAACGGCATCTTCGGTACCTCCCATCATATTGATAAATCTGTCAAACACAAAGGCTGTGTTGATAGGACCCGTGCAATCTTCGGGGTGAAACTGTACCGAGAAAGCTTTAAGCTCGGGGTAATCTATTCCCTCGCAGGTTCCGTCATTCGCGTTTACAAGGGTTATCTTTCCGTTAGTGATACTATTTGGAGCTACCGCATAACCGTGATTCTGATTTGTGATATAGGTATGCTCTCCGCAGAGGTCTTTTACAGGCTGATTTCCGCCTCTGTGACCGTACTTAAGCTTAAAAGTAACTCCGCCGTTTGCAAGAGCGAGTATCTGATGTCCAAGACAAACTCCGAATATCGGGTATTTCCCGAGAAGCTTCTTTACTGTTTCGATGCTCAGAGTGTTCTCAGCAGGATCGCCGGGACCGTTTGAGAGAACTATTCCGTCAGGCTCGGTAGCCACTATCTCCTCAGCGCTTGCGGTATGAGGAACAACCGTGACACGACAGCCTCTGTCGCAAAGCTCCTTCACAATACCGTCCTTCTTTCCATAATCAATGAGAGTAACGTTATATTTCTGCTCCTCTGTTGCTTCTGCCACGTAGGTATCTCCGTCTGTAACGCTCTGTACAGCGTTGACGATTACGTAGTTCTTAATATCATCGGTCTCATTCGGTAACTCATAACATATCTTGGCATTCATAACGCCCTTCTCACGAATGATAGTAGTAAGCTCTCGGGTATCAACTCCGCAGATAGCGGGTATTCCCTCGTCCTTTAGATATTTATCTATGTCGTACTGAGATCTGAAATTAGAGGGCGTGTTACACCACTCTCTTACCACGTATCCGCGAACGTAGCTCTTACCCCGAATATCTTCGGGTATTATACCGTAGTTACCGATAAGCGGGAAGGTCTGCAATACTATCTGTCCATAATACGTCGGGTCGGTCAAGGTCTCGATATATCCAACAACACCCGTTGTGAATACAAGCTCACCTACAGATTCGGTCACAGCGCCAAAAGCTTCGCCCTCAAAAATATGACCGTCCTCAAGAATTAAATATGCTTTTT
>JAZQWY010000050.1:0-2669 GCA_045632545.1 Eubacteriales bacterium
AATTCCTTCATTTTTGTGGTGTCATTGTTGAGATAGTCCAAGAGATCGTCTTGAACAGCGTCGCCGCCGCTGAGTAGCGCGATTGCCACGATGACGACTACGGCGGCGATTGCCCACACCCACCATTTTTTATAAAACGGCTTATTGATGGACTGTTGCATTTCTTCCTGATTCATAGTTTGTTCGTTCATTTTTTATTCTCCTTTTTTGTACGAAAAGTATACTTATGGCAAAACGATTTTTATATAGAAAAAAGCCAAGATTTCACAATTCTATTCGTGAAATCTTGACAAATGGCGGAAAATGTGATATAATAATAAACAGAAAAGTTCCTATGGTGGAAAAATCAGCTATAAGTATACTTTTAGTGAAAATCCAATGTTTTTCCTTTCTTGTAGAACGCCCACAGGGGCATTCCACAAGCCTCGGCTGCCTCTTTTGCGGGCAGTTTTTTGCTTTTCCAGAGCAGATAATACTTCTCGTAATTGGGTGGTATTTCAAAGGGCGGTCTTCCAAAGCGCACACCTCGTTTCTTCGCCGCCGCAATGCCCGATGCCTGACGCTCACGGATATTGATGCGCTCGTTCTCGGCAACGAAGGAAAGAAGCTGTAGCACCAAATCAGAAATAAACGTACCGAGCAGATCCTTGCTCTTGGTGGTGTCAAGAAGCGGCATATCAAGTACGATGATATCCGCTTTTTTCTTTTGTGTGATCTTCTTCCATTCCTCTTGAATCTCGTGGTAGTTGCGTCCAAGACGGTCAATGCTTTTGATAATGAGAATGTCGTTTGGTTTTAAGCCGCGGTACATTTTCATATACTGTGGTCGGCAGAAGTCCTTTCCGCTTTGCTTGTCTATGTAGATGTTTGACAGTTCGATACCGTATGCGCTAAGAGCGTCAAGCTGTCTGTCTTCCTTTTGCGTTACCGAAGATACTCTTGCATAACCTATTTTGATGATGAATCTCTCCTTTCAGGGCGGTATCTGTGATATGAATAATTATATCATAAACTATATGGGGAAGGATTTTTGATGTACGGGAAAATTTTGGTGGATTTTAATAAAGCATTTTGATTTTTTTGCTCGAATTTTTCTTTTTTTACGATTTTCAAAAAATAAGAAATAAAATGCAAAAAAACACTTGACAAATTGGGGAGCAGGTGATATAATTTCTTTAGTTAGCAGAGGCTAACTCCAAAAACGGTATCTAAAATATCAGGAGGTCGGCATGACTTTACGTACTGCGGAGGAAGGAAAAGAATATATCATTCAAGATATAAAAACAGATGATGAGGAGCTTAACGCGTTTCTGTTTTCCTTGGGTTGCTTCAGTGGTGAGCCTATCACGGTCATCTCACGCCGCAAAAGCGGTTGCGTCGTCTCGATAAAGGACGGCAGATATAGTATAGACAATAATTTGTCAGACGCGATACTGCTCAAATAAGGCGGAATCCGATATATTTTTTGATGTGCGGTTAGCTAATGCTAACTGTCAATGAATACTGAAGGATACAGACGTTTAGAATAAATTTTACGAGGAGAGACCGAACATGAGAATTGCCTTAGCGGGAAATCCGAACAGCGGAAAGACAACTATGTTCAACGCCCTCACGGGAGGAAACGAGAAGGTTGGAAACTGGGCGGGAGTTACTGTTGAAAAAAAGGAGAGACCTATAAAAAGGAGCTATTATAGCGGTGATGAGGAGCTTATCGCGGTCGACCTGCCCGGCGCGTATTCAATGTCGCCATTTACGTCGGAGGAGAGCATAACGAGCGAGTACGTCAAGAATGAGAAGCCTGACGTTATCGTTAATATCGTTGACGCTACCAATCTCAGCCGCAGCTTGTTCTTTACAACTCAACTGCTGGAGCTTGGTGTGCCCGTGGTCGTCGCGCTTAATAAATCTGATATAAACAGAAAGAAGAAAAATGAGATAAACGCCGAGGCTCTTTCAAGAAAGCTTAACTGCACCGTGGTTGAGACTGTATCTAAGTCCTCGGAGGGAATGGATAAGGTCATAGCCGCGGCGGTGGCTGTAGCGGGAACCGTGCAAAGGGCGCCCTATCTTCAGGCTGATATCGATCTTGGGGACAGAAGGGCGGTAGAGGCAGAGGACAGACGCCGCTTCGCCTTCGTAAACAGAGTGGTAAGCTCGGTAGAGCATAGAAATACGCTCACGAGAGAAAAGAATTTTCAGGATAAAATAGACGCGGTGCTCACAAATAGGTGGTTTGGTCTTCCGATATTTGCTGTGGTTATGTACGCGGTCTTTTGGATATCGCAGACGGGCCCCGCGGTATGGATAGCGGACCTGCTCACAGGGTGGCTTGAAGCGGGGCAGGGATTTGTGGCAGACGCTATCGGCTCTGAAAGCATTTGGGCATCGATACTCGTTGACGGTATCATCGGCGGATTTATCGCCATCGTCGGATTTTTGCCCCTCGTAATGGTAATGTACTTTCTCATCGCGCTCCTTGAGGATTGCGGATATATGGCGCGCGCCACAGTTGTGCTTGATCCTATATTCAAAAAAGTAGGACTTTCGGGCAAGTCGGTCATTCCGTTTATTATAGGCACGGGCTGCGCTATCCCGGGCGTTATGGCTTGCCGTACGATTCGTGACGAGCGTGAGCGCAGAGCCACGGCGATGCTCGCTCCCTTTATGCC
>JAZQWY010000051.1:0-12512 GCA_045632545.1 Eubacteriales bacterium
GTATCCCGCCGCCGAGTTGACCTCGTCAAGGAATCTCCTTGCCGCTTCGTCAGATTCTGTAACGATAGCCCCGCTGTGGGCGGTGCTGTATCTGTTTATGTGGTCTATAGCGTCGGACAGACTGCCAACCACCTTGACCGCGAGGATATAATCGTTATACTCGGTAGCATAATCCTCCTCGGTTACCTCCGTAGCATCGGGTATCAGAACCTTGGTTTTCGCGCAGCCGCGTATCTCCACTCCGTACTTAGACGCCGCCCTGGCAAACTCGGGCAGAAATTTTGGCGCTATGCTCGCGTGAACGAGCATGGTCTCTATGGCGTTGCAGACAGACGGACGGGAGCATTTTGCGTTTATCGCGATATCGGTCGCCATTTTGATATCCGCGCTCTCGTCAACGTAAAGGTGGCAGTTGCCAGCGCCCGTCTCGATAACGGGAACCGTGGCGTTCTCGGCAACGCTCTTTATCAGCCCCTTGCCGCCTCTTGGGATAAGCACGTCAACGTATCCTCTCATATTCATAAGTATATTGGCGCTTTCGCGCTCAGTGGATTCCACAAGTCCCACCGAATGGGGATTGAAGCCGCAGCTCTCCAGGGCCGCCTTCATTATCTTAACAAGGACGGTGTTGGTGTTTATAGCCTCTTTTCCACCCCTGAGAATAACGGCGTTTCCCGTTTTCAGACAAAGCGCCGCAGAATCAACGGTTACGTTCGGGCGCGCCTCGTAGATTATGGCGACAACACCGAGAGGAACGCGTATGTGAGATATCTTTATCCCCGAAGGACGCGTCCAGCTCTCACCTTTTCCAATGGGATCATCAAGCGCAGTCAGCTCCCTGAGCGAGGCGCTCATTCCCTTTATCCTTGACTCTGTGAGAGTAAGTCTATCTATCATGGTCTTTGGCACTCCGTTATCGGTCGCCGCCGCTATATCCTTCTCGTTAGCCTCGATTATCTCGACCGCGTTCTCCTCAAGCAGCTCGGCTATCTTCAGCAAAGCTCCGTTCTTCTGGTCGGTGGTGGCAAGAGCGAGAGCCGCCGCCGCGGATCTCGCGTTGCCGCAAAGTATCTCTATCTCCTCGTGTAATGACATATTGTATCCCTTCTCTCTTTATTTTCCTTAGCTCTTGAAGTCAATCCTTGACACGCTTAATCACCTTTTCTATTTCGCATATATAAAATCTGTGGAAATCGTTCTCTTTATAATTTGAAAGCGGACCGTCCTCCAAAAACTTATCCTCTCGTATATCGTCGGCGTAAAGCTTGCGGCATATTATTACCAGCCTTGCCTCGCAGATGACGGGCGCACCGTCTACCATAGCCACGGTAAGTCCCGTGTCAGCCAACTTGTCACAGCTTCTTCCGCTTTTCGTTCCGCAATATTTCAACGTGTCGCGGTATTTTTCGTCAAAAAAGGAAAGTGTGAGCTTATCAGTCTCCTCAACAAATTCATAGGTATATCGCTGAGGTCGTATATACGCGGTGCAAACATTCTTACCCCACAGTACTCCCATACTGCCCCAGCTCGCGGTCATAGTATTTATCTTCTCTCCCTTTGCCGCCGTTATGAGCATCCAATCCTTGCCTATCAGCTTCATAGCGTTTTCAATGTCATACGGTGTTATCTCGACGAATCTGTTCATAAATCTCTCCTTATCGCCTATTCGGCTTTCACTATTATAATATAGCACAAAAAGCTGATTTCGTCAATAAAAAAACGATATTTCAGAATATCTGCTCTGATTTTTCACAATTTTTTTGTAAAAAATTAAAAAAACTATCGACTTTTTACTTCTTATGCTGTATAATGACTTGTATGTTTTATTATTACACCAAACGGAGACAAAAAAATGCAAAATAACTTGAAATTTATAAGAAAGCTCCCAATACCTCAGGAGCTTAAGGAACAATATCCCCTCAAATCCGAATACGTCAGCAAAAAGGCAGAGAGAGACGCCGAGATAGCTGATATCTTCACGGGTAAGGATAACAGAATTATACTTATTATAGGTCCTTGCTCGGCTGACAGAGAGGACGCAGTTCTTGTTTATATCTCCAGAATCGCAGTCCTTCAGGAAAAGGTCAAGGATAAGATACTTTTCATTCCCCGCATATATACCAACAAGCCCCGCACCACAGGCGACGGATATAAGGGAATGGTTCACCAGCCCAACCCCGACAAGGCAGAGGATATGCTGGAGGGTATAATCGCTATCCGCAGACTTCACACGAAGGCTATAGAGGAAACGGGACTTTTCTGCGCTGACGAGATGCTCTACCCCGAAAATTACCGTTACCTCTCCGATCTGCTCTCCTACGTTGCCGTAGGCGCGAGGTCGGTCGAGAATCAGCAACACAGACTTATCTCCAGCGGTATCGACGTTCCCGTGGGAATGAAGAACCCCACAGGCGGAGATATCTCGGTAATGCTTAACTCCATAACGGCGGCGCAGCACTCACACACCTTCCTCTACAGAGGCTGGGAGTGCGTATCGTCAGGTAACCCGTTGGCTCACGCGATCCTCAGAGGATACGTAAACCGCCACGGCGAATCTCTGCCAAACTATCATTTTGAGGACCTTATCTCGCTTTATAACGAGTATTCGGCGCGCAATCTTCAGAATATGGCGCTTATCGTGGATACAAACCACGCGAACTCTGGCAAGAAATACCTCGAGCAGGAGCGTATCTGTAAAGAGGTGCTTCACGCCTGCCGCCACTCGGACAAGATAAAGAGCTACGTCAAGGGCTTTATGATAGAGAGCTACCTTGAGGATGGCTGTCAGAAGGTAGGAGAGGGTGTGTACGGAAAGTCGATAACAGACCCCTGTCTCGGCTGGGAAAAGACCGAACGGCTTGTATACGACCTCGCGGAGCTTGTGTAAGACTTAAAGAAACAAAAAAATAAAGCTTCAAGGACGTCGCTGATATTACCGCGACGTCCTTGCTTTGAGAAAAATCATCAGGAGACAAAATGAGCAGACATACTACCGCGCTCAGAGCGCTAAAGACAGCTTTTCCGCGCACGATACCAATACTTACAGGCTTCGGATTTCTTGGAATGACCTACGGTATCTTTATGAGCGCCCAGGGCTTTAGCTTTCTCTACCCTATGCTTATGAGTATAACCATATTCGGCGGTTCTCTGGAATTTATAGCCGTCAACCTGTTGCTTGGAGCGTTCAACCCGATACAAGCGCTGGCAGTAGCCTTAATGATACAGGCAAGACATCTCTTTTACGGCATATCTATGCTTGATAGGTACAAAGGCACTGGGTGGAAAAAGCCTTACCTTATATTCGGTCTGTGCGACGAGAGCTTTTCTATCAACTTCACAGCCGATATCCCCGAGGGGATAGACCGCGGCTGGTTTATGTTCTGGGTAACCCTGCTCAATCAGCTCTATTGGGTAGCGGGAGCCACCTTCGGCGGACTTGCGGGAAATCTCGTAAGCTTCGATACCACGGGTATTGATTTCGTTATGACGGCGATGTTCGTAGTCATCTTTATTGAGCAGCTACGCAAGGAGAAACGCCCCTACACCGCTATTATCGGCTTTGCCGCTTCCCTGATTTGTCTGATATTTTTCGGGTCGGACAGCTTCCTTATCCCGTCAATGATAGTAATCGTGTCAATGCTTACAATTCTCAAAGCTCCTATCTCGCGAACGCTCGAGCTTGAGAACGCGGCAGAAGGAGGCAACGACATATGACTCTCACGCAACAGATAATAACTATCTCTATGTGCGTGTTAGGCACGGTTCTTACACGCGCTATCCCATTCATCGTTTTCTCCTCTAAAAAGCCTACCCCTAAATACGTGCAATATCTGGGAAAGGCTCTGCCCGCCGCCATATTCGCGATGCTGGTGGTCTATTGTCTGAAAAACGTAAATCTGTTCGCGGGTTCTCACGGAATACCAGAGCTTATATCGATATGCGCCGTGGTGCTCGTTCATTTGTGGAGAAAAAATATGATGCTGTCTATCGCAACGGGAACGGTAATCTATATGCTGCTCATACAGCTAGTATTCTGAAAAAGCAATAAACACAGTTTTTTCGACATTTTGAGGACAAATTTCTGTCTATAATATAAAAAAATAAGATATATAGAAAAAATTGTTTGAAAAACTATTTACAAATCCAAAAAAACATGGTATAATAACTGCAAATGTCATCGACTCGGTTTGCGGATATAGGACCGAATACGGTTGTTCACCCACCGCTTGCTGTGTCTGTGATAAATAAAAATCAAGAGGTGAAAAAAATGCTTAAAGACGAAAAGCAGGCAATTATTGAACAGTATGCCACTCATGAAGGTGACACGGGCTCGCCTGAGGTGCAGATCGCGCTCCTTACTTACAGGATCAACAATCTGACAGAGCATCTCAAGAACAACCACAAGGACCACCACAGCCGTCGCGGACTTCTCAAGATGGTCGGTCACAGAAGAAACCTTCTGAACTACCTTCAGAAAGTTGATATCGAGCGTTACCGTTCGATCATCGCTAAGCTGAACATCAGAAAGTAATTTCAATAATTGTCGGAGTGAAGGGTGGAGAAAGTCTCGACTCCTCACTCCGTACTCTTTTATGTCGTTGCTCTCTCAATATCCGAAGCAACTCTCAGACACGATATATTTTTCTCATAGCGGATTAGCAGTTAATTGTTTGCCGTGTGCGGACAAGCTGACCAGACGGCACGCAATTAAGTGCTAAACCCTTGTGAGAAGATATAAATAAATTTTTCGGAGGAACTAAAATGTCCAACGCAATAAGCTCACAAATGGAGTTTAAGAACTACAAGGTGTTCAATTACACCTACGCAGGCCGACCACTCGTTATAGAAACGGGTAAGATGGCAGGTCTTGCAAACGGCTCGGTGCTCATTCGCTACGGCGAGACGGCAATTCTTTGTTGCGCTACCGCTTCGGCAAAGCCCCGTGACGGAATCGATTTTCTTCCCCTCTCGGTAGATTACGACGAGAGAATGTATGCCGCAGGCAAAATTCCCGGTGGTTACCTTAAGAGAGAGGGTAAGCCCTCGGAGAAGGCAGTCCTCACCTCGCGTGTTATCGACCGCCCTATCCGTCCTCTTTTCCCCAAGGATCTGAGAAACGACGTTGCTCTTACTCTTACGGTAATGTCTGTTGACCCCGATTGCTCTCCAGAGATCACAGCGATGATAGGTGCGTCTGTTGCCCTCTCTATCTCCGATATCCCGTGGAACGGACCTATCGGCGGTGCGTTTATCGGTCTTGTTGACGGCAAATTCGTCGTTAACCCCACAGAGGCTGAACAGAAAAAGAGCGACCTTCAGCTTACAGTAGCGGCTTCTATGCAGAAGGTCGTTATGATAGAGGCAGGCGCTAACGAGGTCGATGACGACACTATGTACGACGCTATCATGCTCGCGCACAGAGAGATCAAGGACCTGCTTGAGTTCATCAACGCTATCATTGACGAGATAGGCAAGCCCAAGTTCGCTTATCCCTCTTGCGAGCTCGACCACGATATGTTCGATAAGATATTCGACTTCTGCGAGAAGGATATGATGGAAGCGCTCGACACGGACGACAAGAATATCCGTGACGAGAAGGTAGTTCCGATAACGGATGCTATCATCGAGAAGTTCGGCGAGGAGTATCCCGACCTTCCCACTATGATGGACGAGCTCATCTATAAGATACAGAAAAAGATAGTCCGCCGTTGGCTGCTCGTTGACAAGAAGCGTGTTGACGGAAGAAGAATGGACCAGATCCGTCCCCTCGGAAGCGAGGTCGGACTTCTCCCCCGCGCTCACGGCTCGGGACTCTTCACAAGAGGTCAGACACAGGTACTCACCGTCGCTACTCTCGGAACTCTCTCCGAGGCTCAAATGCTTGACGGTATAGACAATGAGACAGAAAAGAGATATATGCACCACTACAACATGCCCGGCTTCTCAACGGGTGAGGCTAAGCCCACAAGAAGCCCCGGACGCCGCGAGATAGGTCACGGCGCGCTCGCTGAGCGTTCGCTCGTTCCCGTTCTTCCCTCGCCCGAGGAGTTCCCCTACGCTATCCGTCTCGTTTCGGACGTGGTTTCCTCTAACGGCTCTACCTCTCAGGGCTCTGTTTGCGGCTCTACCCTCGCTCTTATGGACGCGGGTGTTCCGATAAAGGCTCCCGTTGCGGGTATCTCCTGCGGACTCATCACAGCTGAGGACGGAAGCTGGGATACGATGCTTGACATTCAGGGACTTGAGGACTTCTACGGAGATATGGACTTCAAGGTAGCGGGTACTCACAAGGGTATCACCTCCATTCAGATGGACCTTAAGATAGACGGTCTTACGCCCGAGATAATCAAGGCGGCTCTCGCGCAGACGCACGTAGGACGCGATTATATCATAGACGAGGTAATTCTCAAGGCTATCGAAGCTCCCAGAGCCGAGGTATCCAAGTACGCTCCTAAGATGACAAGCTTCAAGATAGACCCCGACAAAATACGCGAGGTTATCGGTAAGGGTGGCTCTGTAATTCAGAAGATAGTTGCCGAGTCCGGCGCTAAGGTCGATATCGACGACGACGGAACTATCTGCATCGCGGCTATCAACGGAGAAAGCGCAGCTATCGCTAAGTCGATGATAGACGCTATCGTATTCGAGCCCGAGGTCGGCGCGGTTTACACGGGTACCGTCACAAGCATCAAGGAGTTTGGCTGCTTCGTTGAGTACGCCCCCGGAAAAGAGGGTATGGTCCACATCTCCAAGATAGCTAAGACGAGAATAGACAAGGTCGAGGACGTTCTTAAGCTCGGCGACGTAGTTAAGGTCAAGTATATCGGTCTTGACAAGAAGGGCCGTATGGACTTCTCGATAAAGGACGCAGAGTAATAAAAGTAACAGGTAAGAGTGAAGAGTGAAGAAGTAATTGAGATTTTGGCTCTGCCAAAATCAACCGAACCTATTCACTATTCACTTTTACTTCTAACCTAAATTTCAGGAGGATATAACGATGAAAAAAATCTTCGGTTCTCTCGAGGGCGGTTCGGTCGAACGTCAGGAAAAGAAAAAGTTCACCGTGACCCTCATTTATGCTACGATAGTTCTTATCGTCTGCCTGTTGATAACGCTTTTGGTCGCTCAAGTGGTAGCGTCTGTAAAGGCTAAAAAGGCTGCAGAAACAGAGCCCGCGGATGACGGTACTAACAGCAATTACGTTGCTTTGACAGTAGATGCCGCAAAGCTCGACACGGGCAGTCTTATCCTTGTTAACAAAAACAACGAATACATATTCGCAAATAATCCAGAGGTCGTTCCCTTCCCTAATATAAAAGATATCCCCTATGACCTTGTATACGACACCCTGAAAGTTAATCCTACAGCCCTTGCTGCCTTCAACGATATGATGAAAGGACTTTATAAAAATGTATCTGATGCAAATATCGTTGTTACAGAGGCTTATCGGAGCTATGATAATCAAGCATCAAAGCACGAGAAAAACCCCTCACAAGCGTTCCCCGCAGGATACAGTGACTTTCACACTGGATTATCTTTTTCCCTTAAAGACGGTGATACAGATGCAAAAGTTGATAACGCCAGTCTTAACGGAAAGTACGATTGGCTATACGAGAACGCCCATAAGTACGGTTTTGTCGTAAGATATCCCGCAAACATTCCCGAGAGCGACACAGGCAAAAACGCAGGTAAGAATTTCTCAGCTATCACAGGTGTTGACGATTACGCTTACGTGTTCAGATATGTCGGAATTCCTCACGCAACGTATATGTATCAGAACGAGCTCTGCCTTGAGGAATACCTCGAGCTTATAAGAACAAATCACCAATACGGTACGTCCTCCCTCTCTATAAAGGGCGGCGACTCCAGGAGCTACGAGGTATATTATATAGCGGCAACAGGTGAGAACACCGAGCTTCAGGTTCCATCAAAATACACCTACGAAATAAGCGGAGACAATATGAACGGATATATCGTTACCGTTTGCAAATCGAGAATTAATAAGGACTAAATTTAATAAAAAGCAAGAGCTTACGGTAATTTCACCGTAAGCTCTTGCTTTTTTATATGCTGCAATACTTTAACGCAGACTTTTTACTTCAGCTTGTTTATAATAGCCTTCATGCTATCAAGCTTTCGCTCCATATCAGCTACCAGCGCAAATTGATCGCGGGCGCGGTCAAGATTGTGCTCGGGGCGGTGTATTCTGAAATACACGTCACCTTCAAGATAATCGGTAAGGAAACGCATACCGCATTCAAGCGTCATCATAATAGCCCCGGCAGGAAGCAACTCAAGCTCCTTCTCTGTCAAGCTGCCGTCGCAGCCCTCAAGAAATCCCTTGGCGTACACCTCGAACAGATCAAGATCAAGACCAACCTTTGAAAGATCTGTCTCGTCCTCTACCGCGTAGTTCGCGCCAAAGCGTATCGAATCACCAAAATCGTTCACCGAGTATCCGGGCATAACCGTATCAAGGTCTATAACGCAGACAGGCTCTCCCGTATGCTCGTCAAAGAGAATGTTGTTAAGCTTCGTATCATTGTGAGTAACTCTCAGGGGCAGAGTTCCCGCTTCCCTTGCCTTTTCAAGAGTAGCGCAAAACTCCTCTCGCTGACGGGCAAACTCAACCTCAGGAAGCACGTCCTTAAGTCTTCCGCAAGAGTCCTTCTCCACCGCTGACATAAGGTTTGCGTATCTCCAAGGCGTGTTATGGAAATTAGCTATCGACTCATAAAGTTTCTCCGCTGGATAGTCTGAAAGCGTCCTTTGGAATTTTCCAAACGCCTTCGCGCAGAGATAAAAGTCCTTTTTCTCCTCAACTCTTTCCTTGGTGACAGTTCCCTCAACGAAGTCATAAACTCTCCAATAGTCGCCTCGGCTGTCACAAAAATAATCCGCACCCGCAAGTGTGGGAACGACCACTAAAGACACGCGAGATGCGTCCTCTCCCGCGTCTTGAGTTTTCCTTCTTATATGCTCGGTAACTCCGACAATATTTTGCATCAGCTTCTCGGGCTGAGGAAATACCGTGGTATTCATTCTCTGAAGAATATACCTCTTTTCTGCAACAACCAAAAACGTATCGTTTATATGTCCGTTTCCATACGGCTCACAATATGACGGCGCGGTCTCAAAATAAGCGCCCAGAGCTTCCTCTGTATTTATATTCTTTCTGTTCATTTTGCCTCCTGATAGTTATGTTGTATTTTTTTATTATGCGATTGACAATATTCACAGAATATTATATAATGTTGTAAACGGTTTGTCTATGGATTATTTTACTTTATAGGTGCACTTTTTTACTGCAAAAAGGAGGAATATATGAATCCCTGTCAATACTATTCATTCAGCGATGACCAAGCGATAGGAAGTATCAACGCCTGCAGTCGGGCTTCTGACAAATATCCCATTACCTTAAACTGCACGGGACGCACCGTCGTATCTTCACAGTTTACTACCGACAACATAGATGGACGGGAGGACTATTACCTTATATACGTTGAGCAAGGAATACTGAATCTGTATCTCGCTGAAACGCACCACACTGTCGGCGCGGGCAATATCATAATATTCCCTCCGCGCTATCACTACAGATACAGCCACACCGAGGAAGATACCCTCTCCTACTTGTGGGCGCATTTTACAGGCTCATATGTCGAGAGTTTTCTTGACGAGTGTGGCTTCACGGCGCTCCCCTCTATATATCAAACGGGACGGGAAATAAAAATAATATCAAGCTTTATCAAAATTTTCGAATTATTCGAAGCAGGCGGACCACTGCAAAATCAGCGACTTAGCTGCGCTATGGAGGAGCTGATAATAAATGCCGCAACTGCGGTAAGATCCGACACGGGCAACAGGACGCTCGAACGCTCACTAAGATATATCCACTCGTCATATAACAAGGAAATACGAATCCCCGAGCTTGCAAAAATGGAAATGCTAAGCAATTCGAGATACATAACCGTTTTCAAGGAGCGCACCGGGCTATCCCCCTCGGAGTATTTGATAAATCTGAGAATGAACGCCGCCTGCGACCTTTTGAAAAACACAAAAATGAGCGTAAAACAAGTCGCTGTCTCTGTTGGATATAAGGACGCCCATTTTTTCAGTAGATTATTCAAAAGAAAAACCGGTAGCTCTCCGCAGGAATACGCAAGGTAATACGCCGCTATCCATTCGCTATGCGGCTGCTACTTGACAAAGAAAAATGGTTGTGCTATACTATAAAAAATCTCTCAAGGAGATGCAGACTTATGACTAAAAACACAAAAGATATGCTTTGGGCGGCGTCACGTTCACTCTTGTTTTATCTTGCATTCAGCCTCACCTCAACCTTGATGGGAATCGCTATGAGAAGCCACACTTTTTCGAAATATTTGGGGGACTTTTGGAATAACAGACTTTATTTTCAGGTCAATGCCGTCTTTTCTTTGTTCTGCCTTTTCTCAATAGCCAGTGTTTTTGCCCTTCACGATCCTCGGCTAAAGGAACGGTTCGGTAAGCTCCCGGAACCTGCCAACTTTCTTAACACAAGCTCAACAATACTACGTGACCGCTTCTTCTGGCTTGAGTTTGCCGTATTCTCCGTTATGAGCTTAGCATTCACGGGAATGTCTCCTGTACGCGATATTATTTTCGGATATTTTTCAAAAATAAAAATCGCGCTTGTAGCGAAAAATCTTTCGGGCGCGCTAATATTTGCGGCATTTTTTCTTATCATCAGCTTTCTGGCGCGTCTTTCTACTATACGTTGGTGGTTGCAACAAAATAGAAAAAGAAAAAAGGAAAATAAAGGAAAGCTACCGCCGCAAATCAAATTAGCGCTTCAGGTAGCAAAAACCGCTATTATATGGATACTCGGCGGATGGGCGATGTCTGTAGTATTTCCTGTACTCGTAACTATCATCGGTCTTATATGGTTTCTATGCATACCTATTATCGTCATTGTCGTATGCGTACTATTTATGCAGCATTTCCGTGCCATATATATGAGAACAAGGTTTATCAAAAGCTTAGAATCCCTTTGCAAGCGCGAGGAGATTAAACTCTCCGTAGCAGGACACCCATACCGCACGATATTTATCCCCGACCACGGCGCACATATTACGATAAACACACCAAATGCCAAATACGCTTGCCGTTTTATAGGAGCCGCAAAAAAAACAACTCCTATGTTCCTGCTTGATAATGGTAACGCAACCTACATCAAAGATAGAATTATTTTCAAGTATTTTGTATACGAAAACTTTACTTTTGAGACTGAGAATGACGTAAAAAAGATACTGATAGCCTGTCCTGTCCCCAAAGCACTCTATGCAAAAAATGACAGTTCCGAACATCTGCTCGATGTTGGCGACCGTGTGCTTGACTATTCCGTATACAACTCCTCAGGATTTCTTAACGCTCTCGAGCGCAAATGCTTGTAATATTTATGATAGAAGGACGGAGCAAATCTCCGTCCTTCTGTTTTTATCCCAACAAAACGTCGGTAAGCAACATCAGGCAAAATCCGACGAGCAAAGCATACGTCGCTCCCCTTTCGTGACCGTGAGCGTGTGTCTCAGGAATCATCTCATCGCTTACAACGTAAAGCATCGTTCCACCCGCGAATGCAAGGGCAAACGGCAGAATTGCAGATGCCACACTGACCGCTAAATATCCTATCAGCGTTCCCACTACCTCAACAAGCCCCGTAATCATCGCAAGTATAAAAGTCCTTCTCGGCGGAACACCCGTGGCGAGCATAGGTCCAATGATAACCATTCCCTCGGGGATGTTTTGTAAGGCGATACCGCCCGCGATTATCAGCGCCTGTGCCGTATTTCCCGAGCCAAAACCAACGCCCGCGGCAATTCCCTCGGGAAAATTATGTATGGCTATCGCGGTTACGAACAGCAAGACCTTGCTTATCTCTGTCTTAGAGTGTATCTCACTGTCAACCCCCGCGATCTTGTGCAAGTGAGGCACCAGCTTGTCTATCAAATTAAGACAGACCGCGCCCGCAAAAATACCAGCGATAGTAATAAGCAGACCGAATTTCCCTCCATATTCAAGAGACGGCAATATAAGCCCCAGCACCGCAGCCGCGAGCATAACACCTGCGGCAAATGACAGAACTATGTCTGAAAACGTGTGCGATATCTTCTTGAATATAAAGCCTATCACCGCGCCGATAACGGTCGCCCCACCCACGCCAATAGCGGTTAAAATCACCATATCCATAAAATAAATCCTCTTAATAAAATTAAGCTTAAACTTCTACTTAGTCCAACGCGGGATATAATTCCATAAATTTGATTATGGGTTCCGCGCGACATTCAGTAATTTCAAGGTCTACACGGACTACCTCCGAAGGCAACTCAAGTATCCTCTTGTGAGCTATCACATTGCCGGAATATGTAAATATCTCTTTTCCGTCAGCATCAACACCGTGAACGATATAACCCTGAACACGCTCGCCTTCGGCGATATCCTCGCCAACCGAAAAATATCCGACCTTTTGCGTT
>JAZQWY010000052.1:0-28792 GCA_045632545.1 Eubacteriales bacterium
CTGTTCAGCCTCGTATACAAGCTTCGCAAAAAGCGATTCCTCCACGTCATATCGCAGAGACTTTATTTTCATTTTGATTTTTCTGCTCTCGGACATATTATCCCTCCTCGGTCACTAATAGATATTTTAACATTTCCCCTCTCGTTTGTCAACCGATAACGTCTGATTATCCATAACTTTTATTCGACACCGATTTTGTTCAAAAAAAGTTTTCATTTTAGCAAAAAATATCAATTTCAATCGAATTTTTTTGTGATAGAATATTTATAGTACAAAATACTTTTTGTTAGGAAAGTGTAAAAATGCTTCGTTTTGTATATGTAATCGTAATGAGAACCTTCTCAATAATCTATTTCGTACCAAAAATGGCTTACTACGCCAAGCACCCGGAAAGGTACTCCGAGAAGGAGTGCTATACACTGGCGCAGACCGTTATCAAAAAAGTTAAAAATACGGCAAGGGTATCGACAGAATATTACGGGCTTGAAAATCTTCCCACAGAGGGTGGTTATATAATGTTCTCCAACCACCAGGGTAAATATGACGCTCTCGGTATCCTTCACGGACATAAACGCCCCTGCTCCGTGCTTATGGACAACAAACGCTCTCGAATGTTTATCGCAAAGCAATTTATCGACCTTCTCAAAGGTCAACGGATAGAGAAGCACAATCCGCGCCAACAGATACGCACTCTTGGCAATATTGCCAATGAGGTATCCAATGGAAGAATATATCTGATATTCCCAGAGGGCGGATACGGAAAGAAAGTTGACAACTCTCTTGAAGAATTCAAATACGGTTGTTTTTATTGCGCGATAAAATCAAAATGCCCTATAGTTCCCGTAACTCTTATCGACTCCTACAAGCCCTTCGGTATCAACTCGCTTGGACGTGTAAACACAAAAGTAATATTCCTGCCCCCTATTCCTTACGAGGAGTACGCTGATATGAAAGCTCCCGAGGTCTGCGCGTACGTTAAGTCACGCATTGAAGCCGAGATAGAAAAGTGGGAGGATAAAAAAACAGCGTAAGCTACGCCTCCGCAGAAACTTTTTCTGCGGAGGTTTTTCGTCGTTTAAGAAGGTTATTGAAGACACTGTTGCACAAAATAAAGTGCCATATTTTGTGCATACCTACATAAAACAAAAAAATATCGAAAAAGTGTTGACTTTCGCATTTTTAAGTGGTAAAATGCACAGACAATATAAAAGGAGATAGCCTTTTCAGGCTGCGTAAAAATGATGGAAACTAAGTTTTTAACGAACAAAAAGCTATCTGAGTCTCAAATAGAGACTCTACGCAAATTAGGTACCGAAGAAGAACCTATTCTCTTTGCGATTGTGGGCGAAATATCACAAAGCACAAAATACAGCACGTGCGTTCTTCTTGCCACATGCTCACACGTCTTTTCCTACGATTTCGGAAACGATACCTGCTCTGAACGTTACGCTTACTCCGATATTGAAAATATCTACACGAAGCGTATGTACGGGAACGGAATTATGCGAGCACGTACGACTGACGGCGTTCTGCACGATCTGTTCAGATTCACATTCACGGTCACAGGACTATGCGATGCCGCGGTGAATTTCATAACGGGCGTTCGCGACGGTATGGAGCTTTCCGAAGCGCTTGACATAATGGAGGCTACCTATCAAAAAGCCCTATCCGCCTGTCCTAAGTGCGGGCGCACTCTTGCGGCTCCCGGGGTTCCCTGCGTTCACTGTATGAAAAAGAGCCGTTTGCTCTCAAAGCTCGGTCAATATCTAAAGCCCGAAACGCCAAGACTTATAGTTTCAGTCATTCTTTCTATCATAGTAACCGCGCTGGCGCTCCTGCCTCCTATGCTGACGAAATCTCTGGTAGACGAGATACTTCCAAACCGTGACCGCGCTATGCTGACTACGGTCGTCGTAGCTCTCATCACCACACATATCGTCCATTGGATCATATCGTATATACGTTCGCTTACACTTAGTGTTGCAGGCTGTAACATATTCGTAAAGCTGCGTTGCGATGTATACGAAAAGGCGCAATATCTCCCTATGAGATTTTACGATAAGACCTCCACGGGTTCGGTCATAAACCGAATCAGTAATGACACAGGTACGATACAGCAGTTTATGCTACGCATCACGCAAGAGGTGGTAGTTCAATTTTTCAAGCTCATAGGTATTGTCGTAATAATGCTGTGTATCAACTGGAAACTGACGCTATGTTCGCTCTTCCCCGTCCCTCTGGTAGTTATAGTTTCACGTGTTTTCAAGAAAAAGATACGCCCCGTATATCGACGCATCTGGCGCCGTTCTTCCGCTATCACGTCGGTGCTTACAGACACTCTCCCCGGAATCAGAGTGACAAAATCATTTACTAACGAAAAGAATGCCACGCAAGGCTTTGAAGAATGTATGGGTGAATGGCATAAGAACAATGTAAATTCGTACAAGCTTCGCAATGCCTTTCCCGCTTTAACCAGCTGTCTTATGAGTTTGGGAGGCGTAGTCATCTGGGCTCTGGGCGGAAATTTGGTAATAGACGGACTTTCAGGTGGCGGAGGCGCTATCTCAGTAGGACTTCTCGTCTCCTTCATATCATACGCAACTATGTTTTACGAGCCCGTAAACTTTTTCGCCAATCTTTCTGACTCCACTCAAAACGCTATGGCGTCTGCCGAGCGCATTATGGACATTCTTGACGCAGAGCCCGAGCACGACTTTGGCAAGGGCAATACAAAGGCGAATATGGGAGGCGTTATAGAGTTCAGAAACATCAACTTCTCATTTGACCGAACTAAAAAGGTACTTAAAAATATCAACTTAAGAATAGAACCGGGAGACATAGTCGGTATCGTCGGAACTACGGGCTCGGGAAAATCCACTCTTGTTAACCTCCTTCTTCGCTACTACGACCACTATGAGGGTCAAATAACGATAGACGGAGTGGATATACGGAATATAGATATGGAATACTACCGTTCGCAGATAGGCTACGTTCAGCAAGAGCCTCAAATGTTCCACGACACTATATACAACAATATTGCCTACGGTAATGGAAAATTTACCGTTGACGAGGTAATCAATGCGGCTGATATTGCCAACGCACACGAATTTATAGTTCGCCAGCCCGATGGCTACGACTCGGTGGTTGGTGAGCGCGGCGTAGGTCTCTCGGGCGGCGAGAAACAAAGAATATCAATAGCGCGCGCTATGCTGAGAAATCCCAAAATGCTTGTCTTCGACGAGGCAACGGCATCTGTAGATTCAGAGACCGAGCACCTGATACAGGAGGCTATCGAGCATCTTATTGACGGACGCACCACCATTATGATAGCGCACAGACTCTCTACCCTCGCGAAGGCAAACAAGATAATCGTAATGGACAACGGAAATATAATCGAATGCGGTACTCCCGAAGAGCTTATAGCTAAGCGTGGAAAATACTACAAATTGGTACAGATACAGTCTATGGCTGACCGCGTAGCCGAAACTCGCAAAGCCGAGAATTTTGAATAAGGAGGCTCGCCTTATGAGAAGGAATTATGTTGACAAATACACGGGAACGATTGAGAAAACCGACCTTTATCTCGTCCGTCTGACCTTAAAGAACGGTTCGGTTTACGAGTCACTTGAGCCGAGAAAGCTGTTCCCCATTACAAATGACACGATGTATATCTCTCTGCTCGACTCTCATGAAAAGGAGGTCGGATTTATCCGCGATCTGGAGGAGCTTGACGAAGCCTCGCGACGCGCCATTGAGGAATGCTTTGAGGAATATTATATGATACCGAAGATATCTCGCATCATTTCAAGTGCGGAAAAATACGGAACTTTGAAATGGGTAGTCGAAACCGACAGAGGACAGATAGCATTTGATATTACCGATAGAGTAAGAAATATTAGATTACTTCACGGAACAAAAAGAGTAATAATCCGCGATTCAAGCGATAATAGATATGAGATAGTCGATTATACGAAAATGGATATTCACAGTTCACATATATTGTTATCATGGCTGTAATATCGCAACAGTACATCTAAAAAGGTCTCCGCAATTTGCGGAGACCTTAATTTATTATCAATAAAAAGTAGCCACTTCCTGTTTCGGCGCTACCGCAAAAGCGGTAGATTCTACGTAGACCACAGGGCCCTTGGTCTTGTAGACTTTGGCATTTTCAAGCTTTATCTTACCCTTTACAGTAACCCAATCACCCGTCTGGAGAGGGGACGCGGAGCTGAATACGCATACCATTCCTCCATATTGTATATCGTCAGCGCAGCAGGTCATAATATGTCTGCCGATAATAGCGGCGTTTGGAGATAATTTATTATCCCTCGCGATAAGTCCCTTAAAGCGTACCGTTTTGCCCTCATATGCCTTCATATTCTCGGACAGGTCTCTGTACCAAAGCGCGAAATCCTCGTCCTTTATATCAATAACGTCAGCATTCACGTCAAATGGTAGCGGGTCCTCTATCTCGTCATACTCAACGTGACCGTCGGTATAATCGTAAACTATAGCGGCTCTGCGGGATATTCCGCGGACGACCTTGTGTATCTCCTCTTTATCCACACCCTCGTAGGCTCTGTTGAGGACTATCATCTCGGCGTCCTTCAGCTTATCGTAAACAAGCTGACGCATATTAGCGTTGTAGTTCAGGAATGTCCTCGCCTCGGCGAACATCATATTCTGATATATAGTCCAATCGGCAGGCATATTACTATAGAGAGTATCCATAAGCCACATTCCGTTGTACTCTATTATTATCCTATCATATCTGTGCTCGCGTGCAAGCGCCGAGAGGTTCTCGCGGTTTATCTCAGACTCGTCCTCGATTACTCTGACAGTTACGTTATTCCCCCAGAACCTTGAAGAGTCAAGCTCACACTCACCCTCCTCGCAGAGGAGCACCAGCGTTTTTTCACCGCTGTTGAACCGCTTATCCTCCAAGGATTCCTGAATTATAGTCGTCTTTCCACCCTCAAGAAATCCCGTGAACAAATATATCGGCATATTCATAGTATATCTTCCTCCGACCTTCTCAGTTGAGTCCAAAAAGCTCACAGAGAGCGTCTTCATTTATCTTCGAGCCTATAACGCATATCTTTCCAATGACCGCCGAGCAACCGTATCTCACGTCGGGCTCACCGGGAACGTAATCGTAATGCACCCAACGTCCGTCCTCACCCTCGACTATTCCCTTGGCTCTCAGAATATAGCCGTAGGCCTTTTCGTTCTCCAGCTTTGAGAGTATCTCGCTTATATCGTCAAGCGAATATTTCTTGACGGTCTCCTTGCCCCAGCTTGTAAATACGTCGTCTGCGTGGTGGTGATGGTGTCCGTGCTCGTGACAGCCGCACTCGCACTCACCGTCATGATGGTGTTCGTGATGGTCGTGATCGTGTTCGCAACACTCACCGTCGTGGTGATGGTGCTCGTGATGGTCGTGATCGTGTTCGCAACACTCACCGTCGTGGTGATGCCCGTGGTGGTCGTGATCGTGTTCGCAACACTCACCGTGATGATGCTCATGATGATGGCCGCACTCGGGGCAGATATCCTCCTCCGCAAGCTTTTTCAACTCATCCTCAATAGAGGACTTTCTCTCCATAGCCTCAAGAAGATCTGCGCCCGTGAGCTGAGCGATAGGAGTTGTGACCGCGAATGCGTGGGGATTATGCTCCCTAACAAGCTCCAGAGCCTGACTAAGCTTCGCCTCTGTGGTCTTGTCGGTGTGACTGAAAATTATACAGCCAGCGTTCTCTATCTGGTCATTAAAGAACTCGCCGAAATTCTTCATATACATCTTGCACTTATTTACGTCGACTACGACTGTAAAGCTGTTTAACTCAATATCCTTAGCACCCGAGCTCTTGACGGCGCGGATAACGTCGCTGAGCTTACCAACTCCCGATGGCTCGATAAGAACTCTGGTCGGCTTATATTCCTCGACCACCTTCTCCAACGCCTCGCTGAAATCTCCAACCAGCGAGCAACAGATACAACCCGAGTTCATCTCGGTAATGTTTATCCCAGCATCCTTAAGAAACCCGCCGTCAATACCTATCTCGCCAAACTCATTCTCTATCAGAACGACCTTCTCTCCCGCATACGCCTCGCGTATCAGCTTGTTTATAAGCGTGGTCTTTCCTGCACCGAGAAATCCTGAAACTATATCTATCTTTGTCATTTCAATACTCCTACCTATATTTGAAATTCAGCTGAGGGGGAAAGAATGAGCCCCTTGCGAAGTCACTTCCTTCCCCCTACAATACAAACTTTTATTTTAAGCTTACGCCTTGTTTACAGAACCGAAGAGCTCCATCTTCTCTTTAACAGTAGCCTTGATAGCCTCAAATCCGGGAGCGAGAAGCTTTCTGGGGTCAAATCCCTTGCCCGAGATATCCTTGCCCTCCTCAATATACTTACGTGTAGCAGCCGCAAAAGAAAGCTGACACTCTGTATTAACGTTTATCTTCGCAACGCCAAGAGAGATAGCCTTCTTTATCATATCCTCGGGGATACCCGTACCGCCGTGAAGAACGAGGGGCATCTCCCCTGTCTTCTCTTGAACCGCAGCGAGAGTCTCAAAGGAGAGTCCCTTCCAGTTTGCGGGGTACTTACCGTGAATATTTCCAATACCTGCCGCAAGCATAGTTACGCCAAGATCAGCGATGCTCTTGCACTCGTCGGGATCAGCGCACTCGCCCGCGCCAACAACTCCGTCCTCTTCGCCACCGATAGAGCCTACCTCAGCCTCAAGGGACATTCCCTTCTCAGCACAGATTCTTACGAGTTCAGAGGTCTTTGCAACGTTCTCGTCTATTGGATAGTGCGAGCCATCGAACATTATCGAGGAAAATCCTGCTTCAATGCACTTGAAACAGCCCTCATAGCTTCCATGATCAAGGTGGAGAGCCACGGGAACCGTGATATTAAGCTCCTCAAGCATTCCGTTAACCATACCGACTACGGTCTTATATCCGCACATATACTTTCCGGCGCCCTCGGATACGCCGAGAATTACGGGAGAGTTGCACTCCTGCGCCGTGAGAAGGATAGCCTTAGTCCATTCAAGATTATTGATGTTAAACTGACCTACGGCATACTTGCCCTGTTTTGCTTTTGTAAGCATTTCCTTTGCCGATACCAACATTTTTGATACTCCTTTATTATAAATCAAATTTTATTTTCTAACCCAATTATTATACACCGCTTTTCCAAAAAAATCAATAGAGATAACGAATATTTTGTCCAAATATTAGTATTTTTATCTCTTACCTACAAAAAACTCGTTGTGATATTGCGTTTTCATATTGAAATTTTCCCGAATATACTGTATAATATAATCATCTCACAGCTTTGGAGGTATGATATGTCTGAACAAACCGAAAAAGATACTATAAGAGCAGACCTGAAACTGATCTGCGAGGCGATACTTAAGGATGGGAGCGACCCCGTCAAGCAGCTGTCGGGATACATTCTCTCCGAGGACCCCACGTATATTCCCGACATCGACGGCGCAAGGAGAGTAATACGAAGACTCGACCGCGACGATATACTTGCGGCGCTTATACTTAATTATTTTGAATAATAGAAGTACAGGAGGCATAACGTGAAAAAGAATCTTTTTTTGCGGGGTATCTGCCTCCTGTCTCTTTTGTTTCTGATAATATCCTGCTTTTCCACTACCGCCTCGGCGAGTAGCTTTGAGAATGGTATCCCCGACCTCAGCGGAGCTTCAAACGTATATTTTTCAAATCTTGAGTCAGGACGTGTTTTAGTCAGGAAAAACCCAAACAAAAAAATCGCTCCCGCCTCTACAGTCAAGATAATGACCGGACTTCTTGCGCTTGAGCATTTTGAGGGAAAGACAGACACCGTCATAGAAGTCACCGAAACGATGCTTGCCTATTCAGAGGGTACAAGCATGAAGTTGGTGGCAGGTGACAGGATACGCGTATACGACCTTGTTCTCGGTGTGGTATGCGGCGGATATAACGACGCGGCGTACGTTCTCGCTCACGCCGTGGCGGGAAGCTCGAAAAATTTTATAACTATGATGAACGAAAGAGCCGCCGAGCTCGGTATGTTAAGCACAAATTACGTAAATCCCACGGGTTGGGACGATGAAGGAATGTATACGACGCTAAGCGACACGGCTTTCCTCGCCAAAGCCGCTATGGAAAATCAGCTCTATATGGAGCTGAGTTCAACTGTTGTGGCGCAGGTAAAATTTCAAAATCAAAAGCAAGATTTTACATTACATAACAGAAACGCGCTCATAGGCTCTTACTACGCCTCGGGGTACACGAGCAAATACGCCGACGGAATGATAGCGGGAATGACCGACAACGGCGGATACTGCGTAGTAACGAAATTCACTGTAAGGGATACTTCCTATCTCTGCGTGGTTATGGGGGCAGATGAGCGTGACGACGTGATAAATTCCTTTTATATTGCCAATGAGCTTATAGACTACGCTCGAAAAAATCTCGGTTTTATATCGGTAATGCCCGAGGGAGAGCGTATATGCGAGATCCCCGTTGATTTTGCCCTTTTCGAATCCTCAGAGGAGAACGTGGAGCACGAGGTAAAGGCTTGTATAGGCGCTGAAGCCAAGGCATTTCTTCCTCTTGACGTAAACGTGGCTGAGGAGATAACTTACCGATATTATCTTTACTCAGACCGTCTCACAGCGCCGCTTGAAGATGGTGAGCGCGTTGGCGGAGTTGACTTTTACTACAACGGTGAGATTATCGCGACAGTTCCCTTAGTCGTCTGCGATGACGTGACGGTAAATTCCTTCGTGGTAGGAATTGAGGACCTAAAATCAAAAATTCTCGGACGCGCCTCGGTAATATCCCTCGTCTCATTTGCTGTCCTATCCTCTATTTGGTTCTACTTTTTCGACTATAAAAAAAGGCGAAAAAAGACGAAAAAAATTAAATTTAGAAATTATTGATATTGTAAAATTCAGCAATAATATTTTTTCAAATAAATTGTATTTGCAACATTTTATCTTATAAAATTATAATAATATAATTCACAATATTCAGAGCAATAAATATTCACCGCAGGTGGTATTTCAGTTTCGGGCATAGCCCTAATATCTCGGGATTTTTGTTATGCAAAAAACAGGACTGCTAAGCTTAGCAGTCCTGTTTTTATATTCAAATTAATGAATAATGCAACGCTCTGTATCCTTATCAAAGATATGAAGTCTTGACATATCAAAGGATATTCTAACCTTGTCGCCTGCTCTTGTCTTAGAACGGGAAGATACGCGAGCAATAAGGTTAGACTCACCGATGCTGAGGTAGAGATAAATCTCAGCTCCCATAAGCTCGGTAACGTCAACGTCAACCTCAAGCGAATTCTCTGCCGCGACGTCGATAGCATCTGCATTATCGCTGATACACTCAGGACGGAGACCCGCAACAACTTCTTTACCTATGTACTCAGCGAGCTCAGGAGCATTTGCCTTGTCTGCGGGAAGCTTAAGATCAACCCCCTCAAAGCTGAAGTAAAGGTCATCGCCCTTCTTCTTGAGAGCACCGTTCATAAAGTTCATCTGAGGTGTTCCGATAAAGCCTGCAACGAAGAGGTTACAAGGATTATCGTAAAGGTTCTGAGGATTATCGACCTGTTGGATAAGACCGTCCTTCATAACAACTATTCTCGTTGCCATGGTCATAGCCTCCACCTGGTCGTGAGTTACGTATACAAATGTCGTTCCAACTCTGTTGTGAAGCTTTGTAAGCTCGGTTCTCATCGACGCACGGAGCTTAGCGTCGAGGTTGGAAAGCGGCACGTCAAGAAGGAATACCTTGGGGTTACGAACGATTGCTCGACCGAGCGCAACACGCTGCTTCTGACCACCCGAGAGAGCCTTCGGCTTTCTGTCAAGAAGGTGTGTGATGCCGAGAATACGCGCTGCTTCTTCAACACGTCGCTTTATTTCTTCCTTGGGCGTCTTGCTCAGCTTAAGACCGAACGCCATATTTTCAAACACCGACATATGAGGATAGAGCGCGTAGTTCTGGAACACCATCGCGATCTTTCTGTCCTTAGGCGCTACGTCGTTTACAAGATCGTCTCCTATAAACAACTCACCCTCGGTGATCTCCTCAAGTCCCGCGATCATACGCAGAGTTGTGGTCTTTCCGCAACCGGAAGGTCCTACGAGAACGAGAAATTCTTTGTCTTTTACTTCAAGGTTAAAGTCCGATACAGCGGTAACGCCACCCGGATATTTTTTGTAAATGTGTCTGAGCGAAATGCTTGCCATTTGATACGATCCTCCTGAATATATATATCCTTTTAATAAGCACACTTGTGTACTTTAGTATTATACCAAAATTCACTTAAAAATGAAAGATGGTAAATCTCCAAATTTTTGTTATTTAATTTGTGCAATTTTCACAAAAAATCGACATCCCACAAAAAAATTCAGTTTTTTACAAGAATCGATCTCGCGATACATTAGATATTTTTCATAGAAAGCGATATTCTTTTTTTCTTCAAATCAACAGAAAGAACCCTGACCTTAACAGCGTCTCCCAAAGACACCACCTCCGAAGGGTGCTTTACGTATCTGTCCGAGAGCTCCGAGATATGAACGAGACCGTCCTGATGCACGCCAATATCAACGAAAGCGCCAAAATCGATAACGTTTCTGACAGTTCCGTCTAGAACCATATCGGGCTTGAGGTCTTCCATACTCATAACGTCGTCTCGCAGAACAGGGGGCGGGAGTGAATCACGCACATCGCGTCCCGGCTTGAGCAGCTCGGTAACGATATCCCTCAGCGTAGGCTCACCGATCCCCAACTCCTTGCATACGTCCGCCCTGCCTTTTTGCGCTATCTTCGCTTCAAGCTCGGATAGATTGCCCGACGAAACGTCCTCGGTGGTGTATCCAAACATAGCAAGAAGTTGCTTTGCCGCCTCATAAGACTCGGGGTGAACGCCCGTATTATCGAGTATCTCCTTGGAATGCGGTACCCTGAGGAAGCCCGCGCACTGCTCGAAAGCCTTAGCTCCGACTCTCGGCACCTTAAGTATCTGTGCTCGCGACTTGAACTCACCGTTCTCCTCGCGATATTTTACTATATTCTTCGCGCTCGTGGTATTTATTCCCGAAATATAGGATAGCAAGGAATAAGACGCCGTATTTATATCAACACCAACCGAGTTAACGCAATCCTCGACCACGCCCTTAAGCGCGCCGTCAAGTCTCGCCTGCTTCATATCGTGCTGATACTGTCCTACGCCTATCGATTTGGGATCTATCTTTACAAGCTCTGCGAGAGGGTCCTGAAGCCTACGCGCGATAGAGACCGCCGAGCGCTGCATAACGTCGAACTGCGGAAATTCCTCAGCCGCCAGCTTGGAAGCGGAATATACCGAAGCGCCTGCCTCGTTGACGATAATGTATTTACAGAAATCACAGCCCGATTCCCTGAGAGTTTCCGCGATAAACAGCTCACTTTCCTTAGATGCAGTTCCGTTTCCGATAGCTACCACGTCAACGCGGTACTTACGCACCATAGCGGCGATTATCTTCTTTCCTTCCTCTACCTTATGTTTAGAGTGTGTGGTGGGATATATGACCGCCGTATCAAGCACCTTACCCGTCTTGTCTACAACTGCCGTCTTGCAGCCGTTGATATATCCGGGGTCAAAGCCGAGAACGGTCTTTCCCTTCAACGGCGCTTGCATAAGGAGATGACGAAGATTGTCCGAGAAAAGACTGATAGCACCCTCTCCCGCCGCATCTGTCATATCGTTTCTTATCTCTCGCTCTATCGATGGAGCGATAAGTCTGTCATAGCTGTCTATCACCGCCTCGTAGATATACTTTGCGGCAGGACTTGACTGATTCGTTACCGTCTCGGATAGCAGATAGTTAAGTATCATATCCTTCTCTACGGTTATTGAGACCTTAAGAAAATCTTCTTTCTCTCCTCTGTTTACAGCGAGTATCCTGTGGTGAGGCATCTTTTTGATATTCTCGGAGTATTCGTAATACTGCGAATATACCGAATCCTCGTCCTTTGCCGCCTTTGCGTTGAGCAGACCGAAATCGAATGTTATCTTTCTCACGGTCTTTCTGAATTCCGCGTTATCCGACACGTCCTCCGCGATAATATCGCAAGCCCCCTGAAGCGCCGCCTCGGCGCTCTCAACACCCTTTTCCTCGCTGACGTAAGCTTCCGCCGATTCAATAAGAGTGGGCTCGTACTTATCGAGCTGGCTCATAATAAGCTCAGCAAGGTCACCAAGACCACGCTCACGCGCCACCGACGCGCGAGTCTTTCTGTGCGGACGGTAAGGTCTGTAGATGTCGTCCACCTCGGTTATCGTAACCGCGTTATCTATCTGTGCTTCAAGCTCGTCAGTAAGCTTACCCTGCTCAGCTATGAGGTTCTTTACCTCCTCTTTTCTCTTTTCTATATTACGCAAGTATGTAAGTCTGTCCTCCAGCTTACGAAGCACCTCGTCGTCAAGGCTTCCCGTTACCTCCTTACGGTAACGCGCTATAAAGGGTATCGTATTTCCTTCGTCGATAAGCGCTACTGTCTTTTCTACCTGTTCGTCTTTGAGCTTAAGCTCCTCTGCAAGTTTCTTGATGATATCCATTTTTTATACCGTCCTCTGTTTAATCGGCGTCCTTTAGAACGCACGCGATTTTCTCAAGCTCCGCAGTCTCCCCCTCATCAAGATAACGCCACTCGCCGCGGGACGGCGCATTCTCGATTGAGAGATTCGCGAAGCTTATTCTTTCAAGATATACTATTTTATTTCCTAAGGAATCAAACATTCTTTTTATTTGATGATATTTCCCCTCGTGCAGGGTAACGACACCCTCGTCGCCGTCTCCCGAAAGCTCTATTTCCGCGGGTTTTGTGACGTATCCGTCGTCAAGCTCCACGCCCGCCGCAAATCGCGCCGCGTCCTCAGCCTGCATCGGGAATTTTGACCTGAATCTATATTTTTTCTCCACGTGATTTTTCGGCGCGAGTATCCTATGCGCCAGCTCACCGTTATCTGTCAGAAGCATAACTCCAAGTGTGTTCTTATCAAGCCTCCCGCAAGGAAAGATATTTTTTTTACGCAGCTCGACGGGAAGCAGGTCAAGCACCGTCTTCTCCTTCGGATCGTCGGTCGCGCTGACGTACCCCTCGGGCTTATTCAATAATATATACGTGTATTTGCGGTAAACTACCCTCTCACCGCGAAAAAAAATCTCGTCGCTCTCAGGGGCAACCGTCATATCGGATGTCCTCGCGCAAACGCCGTTCACGAACACCTCGCCGCCTCGCACCGCTTTTTTGCTCTCGCTTCTCGTGGCGACAGCGCACACACTCAAAAATTTGTCAAGACGCATATATTCCTCCAAATTCACATCATAAACACTGCCACAAGTATTGCCGCCACAGTGCCGCAAACCAAGAGTCCTATGAAAAATCCTATAGCAAAATCCTTTTTTCTATCCATCAAAAACATCACCTCAGTGATATTATTGACGTTATCCTTCGATATTAATACTAACCTGTCAAGTATCAGGCAATTTTTCCTTTTTACCAAGCTCGAGCTGAGAAGCCACTATACCGGCGAATATCAGAGTGCAACCCACGTATCCGAGCGTCGATATACTGTCTATACCGAATATAGCGCCGCCAATCGCGCTGAACACCGACTCTGTGGATAGCACGATAGCCGCAAATGTGGGGTCTGCCCTTTTCTGAGCCACTATCTGCAAGGTATACGCCACTCCTACCGACAGAATTCCGCAATAAAGTAAAGACCATTTTGCGGCGATTATTCCCCCTATCTCGGGTTCTTCAAGCATAAACATCATCAAAAGTCCGAGGAGAGCGCAAACAACGAACTGTCCCCAGGCAAAGTGAAGCGAGCGAAGCTCCTTTCCCAGCCTGTCCACTATTATGATATGAGCCGTCCACAAAAAAGAGCCTATGAGCAAAACGAGCTCGCCAACGCCGAAGAAAAATCCCTCACCAGGCGCGTAGCAAAGCAAAAACAGCCCCGCCACCGCGCAGATAGCACCAAGCCACACATTGATTCTCGTATTGGTTTTGAAAAGCAAAAAACAGGCTATCGGAATAAAGACTGTATAAAGTCCCGTGATAAATCCCGCAATTCCCGCGCTTCCTGTCAACTCTATACCAAATTGCTGAAGCATTGAGGCCGCAAACAGCACCGCTCCCGCAAGTATTGAGCGCAGCACCGTCTTTCGTCGCAGCTCGAGCGACGACCTTCCGCGTTCAAAGAAAAGAACGACCGGAACAAGGGATACCGCCCCTATCGCAAATCTGACGCCGTTAAATGTAAACGCGCCAATATGATTAGCGCCCTCGGCCTGAGCCACGAAAGCGAACCCCCATATAACGGCAACCAAAAAGAGCATCAAGGTTGAAGTAATTTTATTTTTCATAGCGATTATTTGTATTATTTGTCATATAGTTTTAGATGTTTCCATTTGTATTACAGCATTTTTTGTACTAAAATTATTATTTTTCCGTTTCGAACTCAACGATTGCCTTAAACATCGACTTTTCATAAGCATACATCTCTGGCTTGCTCGTCTTGCCTGCCACAAGAGGACGTAATATGCAGACCACAGTATCCTCAGGAAGTACTCTCAGCGCGCCGTAGGAAGCGTATATGTCCGTATCCCCAAGCTTTATACCATATCCGTCGGCAGAACCCTCGTAGGCATATCCAAGTGCTTCAGAAAGCTCCAAGAGCCTATCGTGCTTTCTGAGATTTTCGTAAATCGATAAGTCAACAAAGCATATGGCGGCGTCACCCGTTTGTATGTACTTGTAAAAATCCTCATTATTAGAAACGTTTCGGTTTCTATCCACGTAGCCACGGTTTCCCGCCGCGTCCGTTTGAGCCTCGATATCTTTTATCTGCATCTCAGACAATACGTGATAGTTCAAGAGCACTGCGTCCTTTTCCCCGTTTTTATTGAAATCCTCAGGCATTATGAACTCCATAACGCTTTCAAGATTTGCGCCCTGTTCTCCTATCATCTGAACAGGTCCCGCATAGAGCAACTTGATGTCTTCCTCTTTATTATTGCACATCTGTAAGGTACATACAATACCTATTATTACAAAAAACGACACAATTAAAACTGTCCACTTATAATGATACCAAAAGTTTTCTAGCCAACGGAGAAGCTTATTATCTGTCTGTATTTCAGCTCCACGGAGCTTTTCATTATTGTTCATTTAACTTCCTCCAATACTAAAAACCAACAAAGTCGGTGATAGGCACATCGCACTGTCACCGACTTCTATCAGATCATCTTGAAACCTTAAGAACTTCAAGAACTATCTTGCCCGAGGGCACATCTACCGTTACAGTCATTCCCGCCTTTGTTCCTATAAGCTTTTTGCCTATAGGAGACATATCGGATATCTTGAACTGAGCGGGGTCAGCCTCGTTAGAACCGACAATGCTGTACTCAGCTTCCTTTCCACCCTTCACTCTGACCTTTACCACAGAGCCAAGACTTACCACGCTTGTATCTATCTTGTCCTCGTCGATGATCTTTGCGTTTCTTATAAGTTCCTCAAGCTCCTTAATTCTCGCCTCGACCTTCGCCTGCTCATTTCTCGCCGCGTCATACTCAGCATTCTCGGAAAGGTCTCCAAAGGATCTTGCCTCGGCAATATCCTTTTTGATTTCCTCACGTCTTGTTTGTGTGAGATAATTAAGCTCGTCAATAAGCTTTTGATAACCCTCGGGGGTATAAAGTTGTTCTTTAGACATTTTCAGTTCTCCTTATATCGTTAAATATTTCTTACCTTAGTTAAAGTGTTTCATCGCCGCCGCAAGCTGATTGTCAAGCGCCTGAGGCAGTACATATATATTGTATTCCTTCGCCGTCTCGCTGAGCTCTACCGTCTCATCGGGTCTAATTCCTACGCCGTCATAACCCTCACCCTTAGGCGGAAAATAGATTTTCGTCGTTAGCTTAAGCCCGCCCGAATAGCCAAACTGCGAAAGCGAGATTATAGACTGCATACTTCCCTTGCCGTAGGTCTTAACGCCTACTATATCGGCAAGCTCGTAATCTCTCATCGCCGCAGTGAAAAGCTCCGCCGCGCTGGCTGTACTTCCATTACAGAGGACCACGATATCGAGATCCTTATACTTTCCGATATCTTCAGCCGTCACGTTACAGCCCTCGTAATCATTATTATCATAGGTAACGGGCGCGACCGTGATAGTTTCCTTCTCACCGTTTTTATCCACCGTGTTTATGATAGCGTCACCCTCATCAAGAAAATAGCTTAGCACAGCTATTATGGAATTAAGGTCGCCGCCTGGATTATATCTGACGTCAAAGACAAATTTCGAGCAGCCCTCACCCCTCAGTCGGTCCACTGCCGCAGAGAACTGACGGGGCGCAGTCAAGTCAAAGCTTGATATCTTAACTATACCTACCGAGCTGTCACTCTCGCTGACCGACGAGTAGACCGAAACGGTCTCCACGGCTCTGCGCTCTATCGAATACGGTATAGTCTCGTAAGAGCCGTCACCCTTGTCGCGCAAAACCGTAAAATTCGCCACAGTTCCCGCTTTTCCTCGAAGCTGCGACATAGCGGCGGTATATCCTATCTCATCTATAGATTTGGCATCGTCGCCAACACCCGCCCATACTATAAGGTCGCCAACCTTCATTCCCGCTTCCTCAGCGGGACTTTCAGGAGACACGCTGATTACCTCGACCACCTTGCGTTCGGCTCCGTTTATCTCGGCGGTGGAATAGATGATATTTATTCCTATTCCCTCCGAGTCTCCCGCGGTCTCAGCTCTCATCGCCGCATATTCCTCGGCATTGTAATATTCCGCATAAATATCACCGGTCGCCTCAACGTACGCCTTAAGCACCTTATCTACCATTTCCTCCTCACTGAGGTCATAGTAAGAATATGTCTTAAAGAGCGCGTTTATAAGCTCCAGACCCTCATACCCGTCATACGAGCCGAGAACTATATTTTGAAGCTGCGCCTCAGCGAGCTTCTTTTTATAAAACGAATTACAGCAAACGTAGGTGGTCATCACAGCCGCGAGTATCAGCGCTATCGCGGAGAAAACAAAGCTTGAAAGCGATATTTTTCTCTCTTTTCTCGGGATCTTCGCGCTCTCGTTCGCCGCCTCAATTTCCGTCACGTCCGCCGAAGTCTCTGCATCTTCGGCACTCTCGCCGACGTCGTCATTAATATTTTTCTCGTTCTTATTTTCTTCCGACACTATACGACCAAACCTTTCCAGATTATTAAGGTGTGTTGATATCCCTTTATCACCTATATTCCGTCAATCCGCCGCCAATACCAAAAATCACGCATTTCTCGGGAGCGCAACGATACCGTGCGCTCCCGAAGATAATTCGGATATTTAATGCTGTCAAGCTATGCTCAAGCACACGCTTTCATACGGGAATATTTCCGAAAAAAGCAGGATTTATTCAAGCGCTCTCAGAACTTAGCAGGCTTGGAGTTAAGGTACTTCTTAACCATAAGAGCGACCTTGAAGGTTATAGCGTGCTCGAACTCGCGAAGATCAAGACCTGTGAGCTTACGTATCTTTTCAAGTCTGTAGACCAGCGTATTCCTGTGAACGAACAGCTTTCTGGACGTCTCAGACACGTTAAGGTTATTCTCAAAGAAGCACTGGATAGTCATCAGCGTCTCTCTGTCAAGCGACTCGAGATTATTGCCCTTCTTGAACACCTCCTGAAGGAACATCTCGCAAAGAGTTGTGGGAAGCTGATAGATAAGCCTTCCTATTCCGAGATTTTCATAGCTTATGATATTCTTTTCCGTCTCAAAGACCTTTCCCACCTCAAGAGCCACCTGCGCCTCCTGATATGCCTTAGCCAAGTCCTTGATGTTGTCCACAACCGTGGATATACCGATAGCCACCTTGGCGTAGAACTCTGTTGATAAAGTATCCGCAATGTTCGTAGCTATCTTTTCTATCTCCTTCATTTCCGTTCCTGGCTTCAGCTCCTTGACAAGAACTATATCGTACTCGCCAACGCTTATAACGTAATCACGCGACTTATCGGGAAACATATTCTGGAGCATCTCAAAGGGCATCATATCTGTCTTTCCGAAGAACTTGACGAGAAATACTATTCTCGGATCCTCGGTGTTGAAATGAAGCTCCTTGGACTTTATGTATATATCGCTTGGAAGGATATTGTCAAGGATAATATTTTTGATGAACGAGCCCTTGTCATACTTCTCGTCATAAAGGCTCTTTATATTGCCAAGAGAGACCGCGAGAAGCTTGGACATTTTTTCAGCCATTTTGTCCTGACCCTCTATAAATACAATGTACTCGCTCTTTTGACCCGAACCCATATAGCGGTAAGTATAACCGTCAATAGCCATAACCTCAGAGGAGAAGGAAAGCTCCTCGCGAACGCCCTGTCTGATATCTCCCATCTTGCCCAAATCCGAGCAGGAAATAACGACTCCGTGCTCGTCAATAACACCGATAACGCGGTCGAAAGCATCCTTCATCTGGTATATTACGCCCTGAAATAATCTGTTTGACATATAATTTATACCTCTCGTTAAAAATTTTGTCTGTCCTGCATTGTGTATACTACCCTATATTTTATACTATTTTTTGTGATTTTTCAATAGGTTTTTCAATATTTTTTATAAAATCTTCTAATTTTTTTGTTTCTTATTTGTGTTTTCGCCAAATTCGTTGTCAAAATTCAACAATATAGCAGGCTCAAAACAGCTCGGAATAGCATACGATACAGGATAAAACGAATCCTGAAGCTGTCTCGGTGCGCAATATTCTTTTACCAAGTCCTGTCATTATCATTCCCGCGTCACGGCACATTTGAGCTTCATCTATCGAAAATCCGCCCTCGCTTCCAATGACTATCGAAATGCTTTCGGGCAGCACGCCTCGCTCTACTCTCAGTGTCCTTTCAAGTATCCTTCCAAGCGGCTCGGTTCCGTCGCCCTCATAGCAGAACAAACAGACCTCGCTCTTGACCGCTTCCTTTACCATTTCAGCAAAGCCGATACTCTTTCGCACAATCGGAATAACGCTCCTTCCGCACTGCTTTGCCGCTTCGGCTGATATTCTGTTTCTCCTCTGATTTTTCTTGTCTTCGGCATCCGCTTTAATTTTCACCACGCATCTGTCGCTCTCAAAGGGGATTATCTCATAAGCTCCGCATTCGACGGCTTTCTGTATGACTGTATCCAGCTTATCACCCTTTGGCAGCGCCTGAAAGAGATGAATGAGTATCGGCGGCTCGTTTTCCGACGACCTTGATGAGAGGATATCCGCCTTCACCTCGGTATCGGTAAATTCCGAAAGTACACAGTCGTATTCTCTCCCCTGCATATCACAGACCGTGATATGCTCTCCTGCCGCCATACGCAGGGAACGAGAGATGTGATGTGCGTCCTCGCCGATTATTCTGAGGGTATCTCCCTCTATCTGTTCCTGTCTTATGAAAAATCGTGGCATATGCCACCTCCGTGTCGTATTTTGAGCGCGTCCGCGCGCCGTGGGAGAACAAACCGTTTTTCGATATGTAGCCTCCTCACATTATTCGGTATATATTCGACTTTATTATATTATACCTTTCGGCATTTGTCAATAGAAACGCGCCCTATGTTCTTGCAATCTACAATATATATTGAATAAAATATTAAATTTATTGAAAAACGGTAGAAATCCAGAAGAGAATGTGGTATAATGAAATGAATATCTGTATTTTTGCTTTCAAAAAGCGTAAAAACTGTATATTCAATAGCAAAATCAAGGTGTAACAAAGGAAAATTATGAGAAAGTACATAGAAAAAATAGAAAAATTAACTCTACCTGTCATTACGATGCGTGGCATCGTGGCGTTTCCGGGTGTAACGCTGAATTTTGAGATAAACAGCGAAGCGGCAATAAAGGCTGCCGAGGCGGCTTTTGAGACCGATTCTATGGTGATCCTCTGCTCTCTCAAGGACTTGTCGGACGAGGCTGATGAATTTGACACAAAAAATATATTCCGCGTGGGAACCGTTGCCAAGATAAAGCAATCGGTAAAAACTCCCGAGGGAAATATGAGGATAATCGCAGAGGGATACACCAGAGCCACAGTCTCTGAGTTCCGTCTCTTTGCCGACTACCTCTGCGCTGACGCTATCTCAAAGGTAGTTATGATGTCCGACGAGGACAGTGTGAGGAATCAAGCCTATATGCGCGCTATGCTCACCGACGTTGAAGCGCTTGTGAAGCTTCTTCCCTCGGTCAGCGACGACATACTTATGACCGCGAAATCGATAAAAACTCCCGCCCTGCTTGCGGATTTTATCGCCTCCAACATTCTCGTAAAGCACGAGGACAAGCAAAGGGTGCTTGAATGCTACGAGCCTGTCAAGAGGATAGAAACACTCATATCTCTTTTGCAAAGCGAGACAAAAATGCTCGAATTCGAGCTGGGTATACACAGAAAGGTCAGAGAAAATCTGAGCCGCAACCAAAAGGAGTATTATCTCCGAGAGCAGATAAAGGTAATTCAGGAGGAGCTTGGCGACGGCACTGACAGCGAGATAGACGAATATCTCGCGAAGATAGAAGCGGCGAAGCTCCCAGAAGATGTTGCCGAAAAACTGACAAAGGAAACCGACCGCCTCTCAAAGGTACCCTTCGGCTCGGCTGAATCCACAGTTATACGCTCTTATCTCGATACCTGTCTCGAGCTCCCTTGGAGTGTATCTACAAAGGACCGCGCGAATGTGGCAGCGGCAAAAAAGATACTTGATGCCGACCACGACGGTATGGAAAAGATAAAGGAAAGAATACTTGAATTTCTCGCCGTAAAGCAGTTGAATCCCGACCTGAAAAATCAGATAATCTGTCTCGTGGGTCCTCCCGGTGTGGGTAAGACCTCTATCGCCTCCTCAGTGGCGAGAGCTATGAACCGCAAGTATGTTCGCGTTTCTCTCGGCGGAATAAGGGATGAGGCAGACATAAGAGGACACAGAAAAACCTATATCGGCGCTATGCCGGGACGTATAATAAACGCCGTGTCACAAGCGAAGGTAAATAATCCTCTGATTCTGCTTGACGAGATAGACAAGTTGACTCGTGACGCTCACGGTGATCCCTCCTCAGCTCTGCTTGAGGTGTTGGACAGCGAGCAGAATAAGAATTTCAGGGACCATTTTATTGAGATGCCCTTTGACCTTTCAGCGTGCGTTTTCATCGCAACCGCAAATAAGATAGATACTATCCCACGTCCTCTGCTCGACAGAATGGAAGTCATAAATCTCTCGGCATACACTAAGACCGAGAAGCTGTCTATAGCGAAAAACCATCTGCTGCCCAAGCAGCTGAAGCGCCACGGTCTGACAAAGAAAATGCTGAAGATAGATGACAGCGCTATATGCGAAATCATTGATTACTACACCTCAGAAGCGGGCGTGAGAAATCTTGAGAGAACACTCGCTGAGCTGATAAGAAAGGCGGCGAAGCGGTTCGTCGAGGACGGCGGACAGACAAAGCTCAACATAAAGGCGGGCAACCTCGCGGAATACCTTGGTCAGAGAAAGCTTCTGCCCGAGCATATCTCGGAATACGACGAGGTTGGCACGGTAAACGGTCTCGCTTACACCGAGGCGGGCGGCTCTATGCTGAAGGTCGAGGTACTTGCGCTTGACGGAGACGGCAAGATAGAGGTGACGGGCTCTCTCGGCGACGTTATGAAGGAATCGGCAAGGATTGCCGTGAGCTACGTTCGCTCGATATCCGAAGAATACGGAATCCCCGCAGACTTTTACAAGAAGCACGACATACATATTCATTTTCCAGAGGGCGCAGTTCCGAAGGACGGTCCCTCGGCGGGTGTTACTATGGTAACGGCGATAGTCAGCGCGCTTACGGGTATCCCCGTAAAGAGAGATATCGCTATGACAGGCGAGATATCTCTCAGAGGAAAGGTACTTGCCATAGGAGGTCTGCGAGAAAAGACCATGGCGGCGTACTCCGCGGGTGTGAACACGGTGCTTATCCCCGAGGACAATATGCGCGGCTTTGACGAGCTTGATATCGCTGTCAAGGAAAACATCAGATTTATTCCCTGCAAGACGGCGGCAGACGTGTTGGCAAACGCGTTAGTGTCGAATAAACCCGAGACTGTCAAAAAGCCGATTGAGTGCCGTGAGCCGCTACCCGAGATAATACCGAGCGCGGTAGAAAGCGGGAAGTCTATACCCCTTACGAGATAAAATTGACTGCTAAACGACTACAGAGGGATAAAAAATCCCCCCCGTCGCACTCCCCATAAAAACAAAAGGAATTTCAAAGTTATGGCTATAAATACACAAAACGTATCACTCAGAATAAGCGCGGGATTTCCCTCGCAATTCCCCACCGACAAAATGGTTCAGGTGGCTCTATCGGGACGCTCGAACGTGGGAAAAAGCTCCCTCGTCAACACCCTGCTCGGCAGAAAATCCTTAGCGCGTGTAAGCTCCTCGCCAGGAAAGACGGTGACTGTCAATTTCTATGACGTAGACAAAAAGCTCTTTCTCGTTGACCTTCCAGGTTATGGCTTCGCCAAGCGGAGCGCTGAGGATAAGAAAAAATGGTCTGCGCTGACCGACGGATACTTCACGAGCAATCCGAATTTTGACCTGCTCAAGGTGGTCGTTCAGCTCGTTGACAGCCGTATAGGCCCTACTAAGGACGACGAGATGATGCTGGACTTTATGAACAATGCTGACATTCCGTATATAATCGTGGCGACAAAGTCCGACAAGCTCAATAAGGCAGAGAGGGAGAAAAGCGCCCAAACGATATCCTCAAACAGCTTCATTCTGCCCGACACCCCCATAGTTTACTTCTCGTCCCTCAAAAATGAGGGAAAGAACGAGCTTTGGAGTCAAATCTACAGATACACAGGTTTATAATGATATGACTCGGCTGATAATAGTACGTCACGGACAGAGCGTGGCAAATGCCCAACATCGTTTTGCGGGACATTCAAATTTTGACCTGACAGACATAGGCAAGGAGCAGGCGCGCCTAGCAGGTGAATATATTTACAAAAATTTCAAAATAGACGCTATCTATTCCAGCGACCTTAAGCGTGCCTACCACACCGCGCTTCCCGCGTCGAAGCTTTTCGGGATTCCCATAGAGAAGCGCGAGGGACTGCGCGAGATATTTGCGGGAGAGTGGGAAACTCTAACCGTAGAAGAGATAGAAGAACAGTACACCGAGGATTTCAACGTGTGGAAAAATGATTTTTCCTACGCGCGCTGTACCGATGGCGAGAGCGTTTTCGAGCTTTACGACAGAGCCTGCCGAGAGATACTGTCTATAGCCGCCGAGAACGACGGCAAATGCGTACTCATAGCTACACACGCCACCCCCGTCCGAGTTTTTGAGACTATGTCTCGGGGATTTGGTCCTGAGCATACGGGAGACATATCATTTCCAAAAAACGCCGCTATAGGTGTTTTTGAGGTAGAGAACGGTATGCCGCGCGTAGTAGAAGTGAACATAACCGAGCATATAGATTCATATATGAAAACGCTTAGCGACGAAGCCGCCGTAAACGTATTTCAGATATCAAAGGAAGAGTCGGCTAAGTGAAAGGAGACTTATGATAATACACAGCCATTTTGACATAAATGAAAAGGGTCATCTGACCATAGGCGGCGCGGATTCCGTTGAGCTCGCGAAGGAATTCGGAACTCCCGCATATATTATAGACGAAAATGTTATCAGGGAAAATTGCCGCGCATATCTGCGCGCCGCTACTAAATATTTCGGCGCTGACGCTCTACCGCTTTACGCCTCCAAGGCGCTCTGCTTTACGGGCATTTATAAGATAGCCGCAGAGGAGGGCTTGGGCATAGACTGCGTATCGGGCGGCGAGCTATATACCGCTAAACGCGCGGGCTTCCCTGCGGAAAAGATATATTTTCACGGAAACAATAAAACAGACCGTGATATAGCCGACGCGCTTGATATGGGAGTTGGCACCTTCGTGGTGGACAACACCGACGAGCTTGATGTCCTCTCGGCTGAGGCGGTCCGCAGAGGTATCACTCAGCGTATACTTCTCCGTATCACCCCGGGTATCGACCCCCACACGCACCGCGCTATCGTGACGGGCAATGTGGACTCAAAGTTCGGCAACGCTATCGTGACGGGGCAAGCGATGGATATAGTCAAGAGGGCTATTGCCGCTGACGGCATCGACCTTGCGGGACTGCACTGCCATATTGGCTCACAGATATTCGATATCGAGCCTTTCGCCGACGCCGCTTCGATAATGATAAGATTTATAGCGCAGATAAAGGCTGAATGCGGCTTTGAGATACGCGAGCTGAATCTCGGCGGCGGGCTTGGCGTGAGATACACCGAGTACGACAGAGAGATAAACTATGAAGAAGCTATCAGAGATATCGCTTCTGTGGTAACAGGCTTCTGTGCAGATAACAATATCAAGATGCCAAAGGTCATTCTCGAACCCGGTCGCTCGCTCGTTGCGGCGGCGGGAGCTACGCTCTACACCGTAGGCTCGGTCAAGGAAATTCCCGGTTTTCGCAATTACGTATCTGTTGACGGCGGTATGCCCGATAACCCACGCTACGCCCTATATCAGTCGCAGTACACCGCGCTTATCGCAAACCGCGCCAACGCGCCGCGCGACTACCGCGCGACGGTTGCGGGACGTTGCTGTGAATCAGGTGACCTGCTAGGTGAGAATATGGAGATACAGAGAGCGCAGAGAGGAGATATCCTCGCCGTGCTTGTCACGGGCGCATATAACTATTCTATGGCTTCAAACTATAACCGCATTCCCCGTCCCCCCGTTATTATGATAAAGGACGGAGTGGCAAGAGTAGCAGTCAAGAGAGAGACCTATGAGGACATCGTGGCGAACGACGTGACGTAATTCAAAATTTGGAGTGTTATTATGCTTAGCAGTCTTATAAACGGAAATTCCCTTGAGCAGACCATAATTGGAATACTTCTGAGTATACCGATAGCCCTGCTTGCGCTATCGTTTCACGAGATGGCGCACGGATACATGGCAAACAAGTTGGGCGATCCAACAGCGAAAAATCTCGGCAGGATCACGCTCAGCCCCTTTAAGCACCTTGATCCATTCGGCTTTATAAGCATGGTGCTGTTCGGTATCGGTTGGGCAAATCCAGTGCCGATAAACACCAGATATTTCAAAAAGCCGAGGAGAGATATGGCTCTATCTGCGGCAGCAGGACCGATTTCAAACCTACTTCTCGCGGTGATATTTGCCCTTTTATTAAAAGTATTTTTTATGCTCCCTGCCTCGGTATTTACATTGGGAGATACCCTGCCTTGGATAATCTATACCTTTCTTTTGCTCGGAATACAGCTTAACGTAAATTTTGCGATATTTAATCTTATCCCTATACCGCCCTTTGACGGCTCGCGAATACTCTATGTATTTCTTCCGCCCAAATACTATTTCGGCATTATGAAATACGAAAGATACATCTGTCTCGGATTTATGTTGCTCCTGTTTCTCGGAGTGTTTGACCCAATACTCAATCTCCTCTCGGGCGCAGTGCAGACAGTTATCCTCAGGCTGGTATTCTGATCTGACAGTCAAATAAAAAACAACGGAGAGTTATTTTCATATTTATGGACGCTGTTACTTACAAGCTCGAACAATTTGAAGGTCCGCTTGACCTTCTGCTTACCCTGATACAAAAAAACAAGGTGAGCATAACCGATATACCGATATCGCTTATCTGCGACCAATATATGCAGTATATCGGCGAAGCGCAGGAACTGAATATGGATGTTGCCTCCGAGTTTATCGTAATGGCGAGCGAGCTGATGCTCATAAAGAGCAAGATGCTCCTTCCGAGGGACGAGGAGGACGAGGAAGACCCCCGCGCACAGCTTGCCGATGCCCTTTTGCGTTATCAGCAGGCTAAGGAAGCCGCGCAAAAGCTCGCACCTCTCTACGCTTTCTATAGCGGTCGTATGGTCAAAGATACTGACGAGATATCTATCGACAAGACCTATGTTCAGGACCAGCAGGTCACAGACCTTTGCACCGCTGTCAGAAGGATAATCGCTTACAATAACGCCCTTGAAAAAGCGGCGACTACTACCTTTACCCCGATGATAAGTAAACCGATAATCCCCGTTGAGCTAAAGATAGTCTCAATTATCAGGACTATGGAAAAGCGCGGCGTAGCTACCCTTGAGGACTTGATAATCGGCGAGAGCACTCTCCCCGACATAATAGCGAGCTTCCTCGGTGTGCTTGAGCTTATCAAGGTTAGACGATTACTCGTTTCGGACGAAACAGATGAAACTAACGCCCTGCTCAGCGCGCGTACGAGATTTATCCTCAACACAGATGAAAGCACGATAGAACAAAGCGAATACTCAACTATAGAGGAAAACGACGAGGTGTGATATGGAAGAACAGCTTCAACAGATAAAATGTGTCGAAAGCGCGATAGAGGCTATACTTTTCGCCGCAGGATATCCCGTTAAGTACGCAAAAATAGCCGAGGTTCTCGGACTTGATATCAAGGACACAAAAACGATAATAGAGCATATGAGCAAGGACTATAACGGAGAAAAATCAAAAAGAGGTCTTAACCTACTTATCTTCCCCGATACCTGTCAGCTCTGCACGAAAGAGCAGTACGCGCCTTATATAAGAGAGGCTCTTGGCATAAAGCGCGGCGGAAATCTCTCCGCATCCTCTATGGAAGTACTCGCGGTGGTGGCGTATAACCAGCCCGTGACGCGCTCATTCGTTGACCAGGTCAGAGGCGTTGATAGCTCATACGCTATGAATTCGCTCATAGACAAAGGACTTATCGAGGCGTGCGGCAGGCTCGACGCGCCGGGCAGACCTATGCTCTATATAACCACAGAAAAATTCCTGCGCGTGTTCGGAATAAATTCGCTTTCCGAGCTCCCCGCTACCGAAACTATCCTTCCCCCGAAGGAAGAAACGCCTATGGTCGAGGACGACGGCGGCGAGGACGAGGACGCAGGCATTACCGATATTGAAAACGCCGAAACCGAGTAAATTGAAGAACTGACATATGAATAATAAAACCTCAGCATAACAAATAATAAATCTGTCTACCAACCACCGTAGAAAGCAAGATGAACATCTAAAAATTTCTTCGTCGCTGTTGCTTTCTTTTGCTTACTTTTCTTTCTCATGAAAGAATGTAATTCACATTTTAACCAATCTTGCCGTAGAATGCAAAATAAACAGTCTAATACCCATTTAGTCGCTGTTGCTTTCTTTTGCTTACTTTTCTTTCTCACGAAAGAATGTAAATTCACATTTTAACCAATCTTGCCGTAGAATGCAAAATAAACAGTCTAATATCCATTTAGTCGCTGTTGCTTTCTTTTGCTTACTTTTCTTTCTCATGAAAGAAAAGTAAGGTAAATCCCATCGAAAGGAGATGAAGCGCGTTTGCTTATATTACTTATAATAATTGCCGTGATAGCATTCTTAGCGTGTTTGAAGGCTACCGTTGTCATCTCATATTCGGACGAGATAAGACTCTGTGTGAAGGTGCTGTTTTTCAAAATAAACATACTCCCCGCAAAAGAGAAAAAAGGCCCTCACAGCATGAGCGCGAAAAAAGCTCAGAAGATACGCAATAAACTAAGAAAAAAAGCCGAGAAGAAGCGAATCTCCAAAGAAGAAAAGGACAAAGAGAAAGCCGCTAAAAAAGCATCGAAGGACAAAAAGAGCATAGGTGAGACTATTTCAAACGTCAAAATGCTCTCCTCGGTTGCCGTGGCGGTCATCGAGACCTTCTTCAAACGCCTGAGAATAAAGGTCGCAAAAATAAAAATAAAGGTAGCTACAGGCGACGCCGCAACAACGGCGGTAGCCTACGGCGCTATAACACAGTCTCTCAACATACTGCTCCCCATGCTTGAAACGGTCAAAAATTTTCAAAATCTTGATAAGACCGATATAGACATATCGGCGGACTTCCTCGGCGAAGAACCGACAATAGACGTGAAGCTCGCATTCTCTATCAGAATATGGCATGTCTTTAACGTGGCGTTCGCCGCCCTCGGAAAATTCCTGAAGCATAAGCTCGCGGCGGATAGCTCCGCAAAACCTGCGCAGACAAGCAACGCAAATATCCCCCAAAACGTGAAAAAATAAAATTAATATAAAAACACCGAAAGGAAAAACGTTATGGCAAACGAAAACAAAATTCCAGAAATAATCAAATCCTCTCTTGAGAACGTCCGTTCGATAGTTGACGCGAACACAGTCGTGGGAGATCCCATAGTTACAAACACAGGAACTACCATAATCCCGATATCCAAGGTGTCGGTCGGCGTAGCAACGGGCGGCGTTGACTACAACTCCAAGAAGGAAGGTCAGCCCAGACCTCAGAATTTCGGAGGTGGCGGCGGAACGGGGCTCACAGTATCTCCCGTTGGCTTCCTTATTGTTGGAACTGACGGAGACGTTGACTTCATCAATGTCGGTCAGAAGGGTAAGCCCGACCCCGTTGATCAGGTCGCTGACCTTGTCGAGCGTACACCCGATATTATCGCAAAGATCAAGGATATATTCTCAAAAGAGCCCAAAGAGACATTATAAGTAATTTTGTATACTTCCTCAACATATATTTTTGTAAAAAGGGTGCTACAGGATTATAGCACCCTTAAAACATATAATATCAAATTATTTGATATT
>JAZQWY010000053.1:0-2355 GCA_045632545.1 Eubacteriales bacterium
CGATATTAAAAATTCCGCGCGGTCAAGTCCTCTTGGCGAGAAGTCTATCACAGGCTCTACTAAAACCTCAAAGCGTACCTTCGGCATATCAAGGAAGACAAGTGTCTCAGTAACCTTTTTTGTGAGCGACCTTGCCCCCTCAACACGCATCTCTCTTATCTTCAGAGCCTTCTGCTTTGCCTCGTTGCTGACACTTTCAAGCTTTTTCTCAAGCACTTCAAGCTCCTCGTCTGAATTATCAATGCGCTCAAGTTTTCTCTCGGCGTCCTCCTTGAATTTGAGGATATCCTCGACCGTAGCTCCATATTTTCTTTTCAGCTTGGCTATCGCCTCAAGTCTGCCCTCTATCTTATCTATCTTAGCCGTAGGGTCTCCCTCAGAGATATCCGAAAGTCCCGCTGCCGCCTCGGCTATATCGTCAAGCTCGTATTTCATATCGGTCAGTCTCTCGGCAAGCTCCTCGGCTTCGGGGAGCGCATCCGAGAGCTGACTGAGCGCCGCTGCCGCCCTCTCGATAAGATAGACAGCTCCCGCGCCCTTGTCTCCACCGTTTAGCGCCCTATCCACGAGCATACAATGCTTCTTTATGCGCTCGGCGCTCTGCAGCTTCTTGGATTCGGCAACAAGAGCCTCCTCCTCGCCCGCGCGGAGCTTTACCGCCTCTATATCGCTTATCTGATACTTCAGCATCTCACGCATACGGTTATTTTCCATAACATCCTTGTTAAAGGAGTCTATCTCGCACCTTATATGCAGAATATCCTTGTATAGCCTACCGTATTCCTCGACCTCTGCCTCGCAACCCGCATAGGTATCAAGCAGACTCAGGTGGTTGCTCTTATCAAGCAATCTGTGATTGTCATTCTGACCGTGGATATTGAATAGCGCCGCTGATATCTCACGCAAAAGTGAGAGTGTTATCGCCCTACCGTTGAGCCTTGCTCCTGACGAGCCCTCGGCACTTACCATTCTTGTAAGCATTACAGTGCCGTCGTCTGCGGAAAAACCCATATCCTCAATGATAGCCCTCGCGGTGTCGCTAAGGTCGCAGAATACCGCCGAAACGGTGGCGCTTTTCTCCCCCGTGCGTATCATATCCTTATCCGCCCTCGCGCCGCCCAAAAGATTAAGGCAGTCGATTATTATTGATTTTCCAGCCCCTGTCTCTCCCGACAGAACTGTAAAGCCGTCCCTCATATCTATATCCAGACTTTTAACTACGGCAACGTTTTCTATATGAAGTGATGAAATCATTTTTCCTCCGCAAGTGAGCGCATACCGCCCTCTTTAGCCGCTCAAGATCAGAAGGTCTTTATAAGCTCCTTGATCTTTTCGCTTATTTCCTTAGATGCTTCTTCGTCTCTCGTAACTATTATTATGGTATCGTCACCGCCGACACAGCCCAGAATATTATTCATATTCAGCGCATCCACGCTCGATGCCACCGCCTGAGCAAGACCCGGATAGGTCTTAAGCACGATATTGTTTCCCGCATAGTCAACGCTGACGATAGAGTCGACTACCGCGTTATTGAACTTTACGTTATTTGAATGATTCCTCGAATTGTTTACCGTATATTTGTATGTACCTCTGGCAGTCAGCACCTTTGTAAGCTTAAGCTCTCGCATATCTCTTGAGATGGTCGCCTGCGTCACGTTATATCCGTCGTCACGAAGTCTGCTTATCATCTCATCGTGCGTTTCTATCTCGTATTTAGATATCAGCTCGAGTATCTTTTCCTGTCTTCTATTCTTCATTCACCGAAGCTCCTTATCAGAGAAATTTCTTTGTTCTGATCTTGGCGTAAAAGCTGCGTTCCTTCACTCTTATCAGCTTTGTGGTAAGCTTTGATCTTGTGATAACGGCAGTATCGCCGTAATAAAGGTCGTAACTCACTCTGCCGTCAAGGGTAAGGTGCAACACCTTCTCTCTAACGCAGATATTCTTCACCTCAAGTCGCGCCGTATCAGGAAAGACTAAAGGTCTTGCGAGTAAAGAGTGTGGGCATATGGGCGTAACGCAGAAGCAGGACAGCTTTGGATCAACTATAGGCCCGCCCGCCGAGAGCGAATACGCCGTCGAGCCTGTTGGCGTAGCTACCACAAGTCCGTCTGCTCTGTACTCGGACACGGGCACTCCGTTGTCCAAAAGCAGAAGGTCTACTATCCTCGCCGTAGAGCCGTTTGCCACGACCGCCTCGTTGAGCGCGTAGGACGCGGATTTCGTCTGTCCGCCGTCTGTAACTATCTCCACAGCAAGCATCGCGCGCTCGTCTATGTTATACTCGCCGCGGAACACCATCTCAATGAGGTCGAGCTCGTCAAGCTCAAGCTCGGTCATATATCCCACTCTGCC
>JAZQWY010000054.1:0-7108 GCA_045632545.1 Eubacteriales bacterium
CTGAAGTCGTAAGGCTTCAATATCACTGTCGCTGTGCGACAATATCACTCTTTGCATCAGCAAAGAATATCACTTTATACCAACAGAAAAAGAGAGAGCATTTCGGCTAAAATACCGGTTTGTTCTCTCTTTCTGTAGTTAAGGGGTTGGGCCTATCCCTTTTGCGTTTGACCAGTCAAATGCGATGCTCGTTTTATATATGTTTTTTATGTTGCATTGTTACTTGAACATAATAATTGTACAGCCAACCAATAAATTTTTCAATGATTTCTCCGAAAAAAGCCAAAATATTGCAAAATATTACAATTTGATTAAAATTCCGAGAAATATGTATTGTAAAGTTGGAAATATTTTTGAAAATGTTGCAAAAAGCAAAAATGTATGGTATAATGAATTGGATTGTAAATTGCGAGATTGTTTCTTATATACACATTCTATCAGTGAAAAGGAGAACAAAATGCTGGATACCAAAATTCTTGTCATCGACGATGACGCGAACATCTGCGACCTGCTGAAGATCTATTTCGAAAACGAAGGATATGAAATAAAGACCGCAAACGACGGTGTTGAAGGTCTTAACTACTTCAAAATGTACGAGCCCGATCTTGTTCTGCTTGACATTATGCTTCCCAAAAAGGACGGCTGGCAGGTATGCAGAGAGATCCGCGAGATGTCCACGAAGCCTATCATTATGATAACCGCTAAGGGCGAGGTCTTCGATAAGGTCCTCGGTCTTGAGCTCGGCGCTGACGACTTTGTGGTCAAGCCCTTTGATATGAAGGAGCTGAGCGCGCGCGTCAAGAGCGTTCTGCGCCGTTATCAGACCCACACGAACCAGAATGACGATGAGGTCATCAAATTTGAGAATATTGAGATAAGCCTTCAGAAATACGAGCTGAAGCTCAAGGGCAAGGCGGTGGACGTGCCCCCGAAGGAGCTGGAGCTTCTCTACTTCCTCGCGTCAAATTACAACCGAGTTTTCACAAGAGACCAGCTTCTTGACAAGGTCTGGGGATTTGACTATCTGGGAGATTCGAGAACTGTCGACGTTCACGTTAAGCGCCTGAGAGAGAAGATAGAGGGTATGTCCGAGAAGTGGACGCTCAAAACCGTTTGGGGCGTCGGATACAAATTCGAGATACTTAACTGATATAACCCGCGTCGAAAATGGGAGGCGTCCGCCTCCCATTTTTTGAAATGACAGAGCCCGTATCTATATAATCTGTTGAAAAGGTAAAGCTTATGTTCAAAAGTGTTTTCGCGAAATACGTTTCGGCGTTTATGCTTATAATTCTGGTCAGCTTTTCGATAATAATAGCGATAATAACCTCGATAATCGCAAACTACTCTAAGGACACGAAGGTCGGCATTATGGAGGTAGCGGCGAATTCTTCCAGTCTTTATATGCATAACAGGATAAAAAATTCAGACAATAATAACGTGGAGGAGCTGACAAAGCTTCACGGAGAGGATATCGCGCAGATGTTCTCGGTCATATCGGCGAACGGCGACGACCTGACAGTCATTCTCACGAACGAGGAAGGAAAGATACTCCTCGCCTCCGGAAAGGACTCCTCTGAGATAGAGCTCGGAAACGTTATCCACCCCTCTTTTATCGACAGAGTAAATAACGGCTCCAATATTTTCCAGATGAACGGCTCTCAGAATGTGTTTGAAAGCTCTCACCTTATCTACGGCGTACCGATAACCGACGAGGAAGGAACGATACGCGGAGAGGTGTTCGTCTGCGCATCCTCTGTCATTATGACAGACCTTATAGAAAAGATAACCAAAGCGGTGGGTCTCGCGATTCTTTGGGTAATGATGGCGGCGCTTATCGCGGTATATTTCATAACAGAGAAAATAGTCGCGCCACTTAAAAAAATAAGCGTAGCCGCGCGGCAGTTCGCATCGGGAAAATTCGACACCCGCGTACCCGTCAGCGGAAGCGACGAGGTGGCAGAGCTCGCCACTGCGTTCAACAATATGGCTGAATCGCTTGACAATTACGACACTATGCGAAACACCTTCATTTCAAACGTCTCTCACGACCTGAGAACGCCTATGACCTCTATTTCGGGCTTTGTGGACGGTATCCTTGACGGAGTTATACCGCCCGAGAAGCAGGATTACTACCTGAGAATAGTATCGAATGAGGTAAAGAGACTCTCCCGTCTTGTTGCTTCCCTTCTCGACCTATCCAGAATTCAGGCGGGTGAGCGTAAATTTAATATGGTATCCTTCGATATCTGCGAGATGGGACGTCAGATACTGATATCCTTTGAGCAGAAGATAGAGGAGAAAAAGCTTCAGGTGGAATTTGACTGCGACGAGGACAATATGTCGGTGGTGGCAGATAAGGACGCTATATACCAGATAATGTATAACCTCTGCGAAAACGCGGTGAAATTCTCCTCTGAGGGCGGTCTGTTCAAAATACGCATAAATAGGCTGAAAAACAAGAAGATACACATCTCTGTATTCAACGAAGGTCAGGGAATATCCCCCGACGACCTTCCCTATGTGTTCGAGAGATTTTATAAGAGCGACAAGAGCCGCGGTCTTAACAAAACGGGCGTGGGTCTCGGTCTTTACATATCAAAGACGATAGTTGAGGCTCACGGAGAGCAGATATGGGTGGAGAGTGAGCACGGAAAGAACTGTTGCTTCGGTTTTACTCTCCCTGCGGAATAATTTCCTGAATTATGACAAATAATCCTTCATACATCTGTAATAACGTCAAAAAACACTCCCGCCGTTGAGGCGTTTATAAGAAAGGACGACTGTAATCCTATGGAAGAATTTGAAAAAAATCTTAATGAAAATATTGGCGACGGAAATGACATTCTGAGTGAGCAAACCCCCGATACCGAGCCGTCAGAGAAGATTGACGCGGCAGAGGATACCGCGGAGCATCTTCCCATACCGACAGAGCCTCAGGAGGTATCGGAAAACGGGGATACCTCAAACCCCGTATACCGCTGGAATTACGAGGAGCAGACCGCCTTCACGAAGGAAAAGACGAAAGAGAAAAAGCGGTACTCGGCGATAGTTTACGCGGCTGTGACCACGGGCGTATTCATGGTGGCGTTTACCGTGCTCGTAATTCTGCTGATACTGAATAATCTAAAATTCACACCGAATACGCAAAACGGCGGTGAGGTATCGACTCCTGCCGTAACGTCCGAGCGTGTGGTATACGTAAGAGAACACGACAACAGCAGCGGCGTGCTTACCACGCAGGAAATATACAGTAAATGTCTGCCCTCTGTGGTATCCATATCGGTATCCAATTCCTCGTCTGCCGCTATAGGCTCAGGATTTATCATCTCCGATGACGGATATATCGTAACGGCAAACCACGTTATTCAGGATATGACGAGAGTACGCGTCATTTTGAGTAACGGAACTGGTTATGAGGCGACTGTGATCGGCGGCAACGATTTTACCGACCTCGCGCTGATAAAAATTGAGGCAACCGGGCTTACGCCTATCAAGATAGGTAAATCCGCAAACCTTCTCGTGGGAGATAACGTGGTAGCTATCGGAACTCCCGCTTCCATAGATTTCGCGGGCTCGCTTGCTGAGGGCAAAGTGTCGTACAAAAACAGAATACTCAAGGTATACAATTCGGAAAACGTTGTGGAAAAGAAGATGACGCTGATACAGACAAACGCTCTCGTAAACCCCGGAAACTCGGGCTGTCCCCTGATAAATGAATACGGCGAGGCGGTAGGCGTTGTTACAATGAAGCTGAACAGCACCTACTACGAGGGAATGTGCTTCGCGATACCAATAGACGCGGTAATGCCGATAATAAACGCGATGAAGAACGGACAGAACTACGATTCCCTGCTCTCTGCTATCAGCAGATATCCCGCGAAGCTGGGAATAAGTGCGGTAAACGTAGTTATGGATAGCGGTGTTTACGGTGTCAGAATAGACTCCTTCTCGTCCGAGGGCTACGATATAAAAAGCAAAATGAAGGAGAATGATATAATCGTCGCGATAAATTCCACTCCCGTGGCGACTGTCGAGGATATCGGCCGCGTGCTTGATAATTATAACCCCGGGGATACCGTATCTATCACCTTTTACAGATCAACGCAGAAAATGACTGTCAATGTCGTACTGTCAAAATAATCTGTCGGGCATATATTGTTTAGTGAAATATTATAATATTCTTACGGTATAAAAAATACTTTTTTGTAAATTCTATTGCAAATATTGAAAATATGCGGTATAATGATTCATTATACCGCATTATCTTTAAGATATATTCTTTGGAAAAGGAGGAAAAACTGACGTGGTCACGTTGACTTTTTGGGACACGGCTCTCCGTATCTCTCTCGCAGCCGTCTGCGGAGGAATAATAGGACTTGAACGCGGAAGAAAAAACCGTCCCGCGGGATTCAGAACGCATATGATAGTCTGTATGGGCGCGGCTCTTACTATGGTACTGAGTACATATCTTTGCGCTATGCTCACGGAAGTGTGGTCTGTAGGTCTCACAGACGCTACGAGAACGGACGTTTCAAGATTTGGAGCCCAGGTGATAAACGGCATAGGCTTTCTCGGCGCGGGAACTATTATAGTTACGGGACGCCAACAGGTGAGAGGAATGACTACGGCGGCAGGTCTTTGGGCGTCAGCTTGTATGGGACTTACAATCGGCGCGGGATTTTACACCGCAGCGCTTATCTGTTGTTTGCTCATAGTAATGACCATAGTCTTTTTCTCAAAGCTGGAGCATATCATTCTTTCCCGTTCGAGGAATATGGATATATACGTGGAATTTGAAAATACAGACGATATCGCCGAGATAGTTTCTGGACTTAAAAATATCGGCGTGCGTATATTCGACGTTGAGATAACAAAGGCAAAATATTCGGAAAACAAGTTACCAAACGCCATAATCTCAATGCAACTTCCGAAAAAAACTCCTCATACCGTCATTTTCACATCAATATCCGCAATTGAAAACGTGCGTGTTATTGAAGAGCTTTAAGGGGGTATTGCTATGTTTGAATTTTTACACTTTTTAAGAGGAGATAATCTGGATACTCTAACAATAGTCGTAAGGCTTGTTCTTTCCGTATTCTGCGGCGGAGTTATAGGTATAGAAAGAGAGAGAAAGAGACGTCCCGCGGGATTTAGGACACACATACTCATATGCCTTGGTGCGGCTATGACCACGCTCACCAGCCAATTTATAGTCCTTGAACTTAAGCTGTTTACCGATCTTGCAAGACTTGGCGCTCAGGTAATAGCCGGAATAGGCTTTATCGGCGCGGGAACTATCATTGTCACGAAGCGCAGACAGGTAAAGGGACTTACGACCGCGGCAGGGCTTTGGACAGCGGCGATAGTAGGTCTTTGCTGCGGAGCCGGCTTCTATGAGGGGGCTGTGTTAGCAACTCTTATCATTCTTCTGGCAGAGCTCGTGTTCGCGCACTTGGAATACTTTATGGTATCTACCGCCAAAAGCTTCAATCTTTACGTTGAGTATTCCGAAAGCTCAAGACTTGCGAATATAGTTGATACGCTAAAAAAAGCCAACGTATACATACTCGATATGGAGATAACCAAATCCTCGTCGGAGAATAAAAATCTTAGCGTGATATTTTCAATGAAAGTACCGAGAAAAACCGCTCATCAGACTATTATGACGCTTGTCGCAAATTTAGACGGCGTTGTGTCGGTCGAGGAGCTTTGAACCAAATATACAAACGCCTGCGGTGAAATATTGCCGCAGGCGTTTTACTGTGTTAAAGTAACTATCGCAAGTAGCGGATTTTTCCAAAAGCCTATAGGCTCAGCGTGTAAGATGTCCCAAGGGGACCTTGCAAACCACCGGCACACACAGTTGGTGGTTGTGCCTTTTAAGGTTATTACAGAAAAAATATTTCCAAAAAATTTTTAACCCTGACAGTAGTTGTCAGGGTTAGTTTTTATAATACACTTGCAGCTGCAAAAAATATAAAAATAAAACAAAAAAGAAAGGAAAAATAAAATGAAAAATGAAACAAAAGATTTTTTCACTAGCGATGATGAAGAAATCAATATCGGCGCAGAGGAAATAGTCCTCGCGCCGAACGAAGAAATTTATGCTGAGGCGGCGGAGATCGCCGCCGCGTCCGCACAGGACGTTAAATATCCGTTCGTAATCAAATACGACATCAACCGGAAGGAGTTTTTACTCGATATGATAGACAAGTGTGGCGGTGTGGTAAAAGATGAAATAAACGACACCGAGCTTGCCGTATCGGTAAATATGGCTCAGTTGAAATTTATCAAATCACAGGATTGTGTTGAGGGAGTGAGCGCGGAAGGTATTGATGAAAGCCTTACGCCTCAAAGCGATTCGACAGATTTCGAGGATAACTCTATATTGACAACCGAGGCAGAAAATGGTATAATGGCAACGGAGATATCAGTGCCAGATATAACCACGCTATCGGCTGAAGCAGAGATATCTCCCGCCTCAACGAACACAACAAGCTCTTGTTGCACTACAAGCTCTTGCTGTTGCGAGGGAAGCACGATGGAAAGCGCGATACCGCTGACAGTAGAGCAGTTTGCGAGCGTACATATATGCTGTCCCGGAAGCGAGGTATGGTATAAGTTAGATATCACACAGGACGATACGTATACTATATACTCCAGCGGAGGTACACTTACAAGTCACCTTGATACCGTTGGAACGCTGTATGACAGCAACGGATGTGAGATTGCATCCAACGACGACCACGACGGAGTGCTGTATTTTAAGATACAGGCAGAGCTACTTGAGGGTAATACCTATTACGTTAAGGTACGCGCTTATGGCGATAAAACCGGAAACTTCTCCATAAAGGTAACTAAGAATGTCTTAGTTAAATCTGTCACGATAAATCCGTCGAGTGTGACACTGGCTAAGAACCAGACCTGCCAGCTTTCGGTTACAGTTCTCCCTACAAACGCAACTGAGAAAAGAGTAAAATGGGTAAGCTCTAACAAAAATGTTGCCACGGTGGATTGGGCTACGGGACTTGTCACCGCAGTGGGCATCGGAGAAACCACGATACGTGCCTACGACTGGTATGAACACGCTCCTATGGCGGAATGT
>JAZQWY010000055.1:0-7881 GCA_045632545.1 Eubacteriales bacterium
TTTTAGCGATACAGCCCTTTTTTTGTGTGTTTTTTTAAACACACAAAAAACAAGAAAAAATCGAGAAAATTTGGTTTCTTGATTGATTTATTGCTGGATAAATTGAAATTTTCAAAGAAAAAACAACAAAAATCCAAAAAAATATGGTAAAAACTATTGACAAAGTGGTATAAATGTGGTATAGTGTATACAGGGAATAAGGCAAACTCGGTAAAAACACATATTTGAGGATTTATCGGTTGCTAAAAAACAGCCCGCTTTTTCATAAATCAAACCGAAGCGGAGCAATAAGGAAAGGGATTATTCGTATGAAGTTCTACACAGAGCCCATTGAAAAATCTCCGAGAATTTCGAAGCTGGTAGAAGCGCTTTACGAGAAGATGCCCCAGATAGAGGCGGACCGCGCGGTGCTTCTGACCGAGTCTTATATGGCGACCGAGGGTGAGCCTATCATCACACGGCGCGCCAAGGCTTTCAAGCATATTTTGGAAAACCTGCCTATCACCATTCGTGATAACGAGCTTATCGTTGGCTCGGCTACGAAGGCTCCGAGAGGTTGTCAGGTATTTCCCGAATATTCCTTTGAATGGCTGGAATCGGAATTTGATACGGTAGAGAAAAGAACGGCAGATCCGTTCTACATATCGGAAGAGACAAAGGAAACTCTCTCCAAGGTATACAAGTATTGGAAGGGAAAAACCACCAGCGAGCTGGCGACCGCGTATATGTCTGACGAGGCAAAGCTTGCTATTGACCACGGAATGTTTACCCCCGGTAACTATTTTTATAACGGAATCGGACACTTGACGGTGGATTATCCGAAGGTGTTGGCGGTGGGATATCGTGGAATTATTAACGAAGCGAAGGCGGCGCTTGCCGAGCTTCACGTGGGAGACGCGGATTTTGCGAAGAGAAGTCATTTTCTCGGTGCGGTGATAATCAGCTGCGAGGCTGCGATACATTACGCTAAACGTTACTCGGAGTTGGCGGCGCGAATGGCAAAAACTACTTCGGACGTGAGACGGCGCAAGGAGCTTGAGGAGATAGCCACGGCATGCCGAAACGTACCTGAGTACGGGGCGAGTAGCTTCCGCGAGGCGTGTCAGTCCTTCTGGTTCGTGCAAATGCTTCTCCAGATAGAGTCGAGCGGACATTCGATATCTCCTGGTCGATTTGACCAATATATGTATCCTTATTATAAGAAGGATTTAGACGCGGGCGGATTGACCCGCGAGGAAGCGCAGGAACTGATGGACTGTGTTTGGGTTAAGCTTAACGACCTCAACAAGGTTCGTGACGCGGCTTCGGCTGAGGGATTTGCGGGATATAGCTTGTTTCAGAATCTTATCGCGGGCGGTCAGGACAAGTACGGAAGGGACGCCACGAACGACCTGTCGTTTATGTCTATCACGGCTACCGAGCACGTGTTTTTGCCTCAGCCTTCCTTCTCGGTCAGAGTTTGGAACGGTACGCCGCACGAATTTCTCATCAGGGCGGCTGAATTGACCAGAACGGGTATCGGTTTCCCCGCTTATTACAATGACGAGGTCATAATTCCCGCGCTTCAAAGCAGAGGCCTGACACTGGAGGATGCGAGAGACTATAATATAATCGGTTGCGTAGAACCGCAAAAGGCGGCTAAGACCGACGGTTGGCACGACGCGGCATTCTTCAACATGTGCCGTCCGTTGGAAATGGTATTTTCCAACGGCAAGGATAAGGGAGTGCAGATAGGACCTTGCACGGGAGAGGTCGAAAATATGCGGAGCTACGAGGAATTCGAGAACGCATATCGGGAACAGATGAATTATTTCATTGAGCTTCTCGTCAACGCCGACAACGCCATTGATGTAGCGCATGCTGAGCGTTGTCCGCTTCCGTTCCAATCCTCTATGGTCGAGGATTGCATCGGCAGGGGCAAGAGCTTGCAGGAGGGCGGAGCGATATATAACTTTACAGGTCCTCAGGGCTTCGGTATCGCCAATATCACCGACGGCATGTACGCCGTTAAGAAGCTGGTATTTGAGGATAAGAAATACACCCTCGGATTTTTCAAGAAGGCGCTGGAGAACAACTACGGCATGGATATGGATTCCCATATGGCGGCAAAGCTTACCGCGCAGGTCGCCCAAGCTATCGCGGCGTCGGGTAAGGAGCTGACCGAGGGGGATATCAAGGCTATCTATCTTACAGTCAAGACCAACAAGTCGAGCGACGAGGATAAGAAAAAATACGCCGAGCTTTTGGCTGATATCGGCGCTATCGTTAAATTCGGTAACGATGACGATACGGTAGACGGCTTCGCCAGAGAAATGGCGTATACCTATACGAAACCTCTTGAAAAATACAAAAACCCAAGAGGCGGAATCTTTCAGGCAGGACTTTATCCCGTGTCGGCGAACGTGCCGCTGGGAGCTCAAACGGGAGCTACCCCCGACGGACGTTTGGCATACACCCCAATCGCGGACGGCGTATCCCCCGCGGCGGGACGGGATATAAAGGGACCCACGGCGGCGGCAAACTCGGTCTCGAGACTTGACCACTATATCGCCTCCAACGGAACTCTCTTTAATATGAAATTCCATCCTTCGGCTCTGGAGGGCAGAAGCGGTCTGGAAAGTTTTGCGGCGCTGGTTAGGGGATACTTTGACCAGAAGGGAAGCCACATGCAGTTCAACGTGGTAAGCCGTGAGACGCTTCGCGATGCGCAGAAGCATCCTGAGAAATATAAGTCTTTGGTAGTGAGAGTGGCAGGATACTCTGCCCTGTTTACCACTCTGTCCAAGGGCTTGCAGGAGGATATCATCAACCGAACAGAGCAGCAGGGCTTTTGATTGGTTGAGATAGGAAGGAAACAACATGGAACGCTCTATGCTGGAAATAAAGGGCAGAATTTTTAACGTTCAACGCTTTTCTATTCACGATGGACCCGGGGTACGCACTATAGTATTCTTGAAGGGCTGTCCTCTCAGATGCCGCTGGTGCTGTAACCCCGAATCACAGGAATGGCACTTCGAGAATATGGTTCAGGGCGGTGTTACTAAGCCTGTGGGACGTGACGTTACAGTGGGCGAGATACTTGAGGAGATAAGCCGCGACCGAGTGTATTATAATCGCTCGGGAGGAGGACTTACCCTCTCGGGTGGAGAGTGCCTATGGCAGCCCGACTTCTCGGAGGCCTTGCTCAGGGCGGCGAAGGAGCTTGGGATATCTACCGCTATCGAGACTGCGGGATGCGCCGAAATCGACGTAATACGGCGGCTTCTGCCTTACGTGGATACGGTGCTTATGGATATCAAGCACACCGATGGAGAAAAACACGAGAAATTTACTACAAGGGACAACGCGCTGATACTTGAAAACGCGAGACATATCGCGAGGGAAGCGAAGCGCTTGGTCATACGAACACCCGTAATTCCAACCTTTAACGACACCGAGGACGAGATAAGGTCTATTGCCGAATTCGCTAAGTCCTTGGGAACAGTGAAGGAGATGCACCTGCTTCCGTATCATCGGATAGGTTCGGATAAATACGCGGGACTTGGTCGTACCTATACGATGTCCCACATTCAAGTTCCCTCACGGGAGACTATGCGGCGGCTTTTGGAGATCGTCAATGAGACGGGGCTTCAAGGTCAGATCGGCGGATAAGGAGGAAACTAATGGAATATACGGAAAAGCAACGGATAATACAGGAGCTTGTCCCTGGTAAGCAGATAACGCTTGCGCACATCATAGCAAATCCCGACGAGATACTGTATAAGAAGCTTGGGCTTGACCCCGCGGTGGAATACTCCAAGTCGGCAATCGGAATTCTGACGGTCAGTCCCGCAGAGACCGCAATAATCGCAGGCGATATCGCCATAAAATCCTCGGGCGCTCAGCTTGGATTTGTAGACCGCTTCAGCGGAACGGTGATATTGACAGGAACCTTCTCGGAGGTTGACGCCTCGCTTCGCGCGGTGGTCGCTTATGCCGAGGAGGTGCTTGGATTTACTGTATGCAAGATAACAAAGACCTGAACGGGTGTATGAAAAAAACGCTTCTCGTCGGGCGGCACGGAGTTGGCAAGACTACGCTGACACAGGCGCTTCGGGGAGAGGAGATACGGTACGTAAAAACACAGTATATGCTCTACGGAGATTGGCTTATCGACTCTCCGGGTGAGTATGCCGAGGTTCACGGCCTCGGGGCGGCGCTAGCGATTTATTCCTACGAGGCGGACGTGGTTGCGCTTTTGATAGCGGCAGATGACGATTATTCGCTCTTTCCGCCGAATATCACATGTATGGTAAATCGAGACGTGATAGGCGTTGTGACCAAAATAGACCGCTGTTCGCCCGAGCGCGCGGAGAGATGGTTGCGGCTTTCGGGCTGTCGGGAGATATTCCCGATAGACTCCCACACGGGTGAAGGTGTGGACAAATTGAAGGCTTATCTGCGAAAGCAGGGCTGATATAAAATCAATTGTAAAAAATAATTTATAACTTAAATAAGGAGAACAAATCATGGTAAACGAGTATGAAATCAAAAAACAAATTTGCGAGATCGGTAAGCGCATCTACGACAAGGGAATGGTAGCATCCAACGACGGTAACATTTCCGTAAAGCTGAGTGACAACGAGTTTCTCTGCACGCCTACAGGCGTATCCAAGGGCTTTATGACCCCCGAATACATCTGTAAGGTTGACGCAAACGGAAACGTCATTCAGGCAAACAAGGGCTTTAAGCCTTCCTCTGAGATAAAGATGCATATGAGAGTTTATCGCGAACGTCCCGACGTTAAGTCTGTCGTTCACGCGCATCCTCTCTACGCTACTTCCTTTGCTATCGCGGGAATTCCGCTTACAGAGCCGATAATGCCCGAGGCTGTTATCGCTCTTGGCTGTGTTCCGATAGCTGAATACGGTACGCCCTCTACCGAGGAGATACCCGACGCGGTCTCTAAGTATCTGCAGCACTACGATGCAGTTCTGCTCGCTAACCACGGCGCGCTCTCCTTCTCGGATTCGCTCCTGAGCGCATATCACAAGATGGAGTCTTTGGAGTTTTACGCGCAGCTTCTCTACCAGTCCAAGGTTCTTGGCGGTCCTAAGCGTCTTACTGATGCTCAGGTTCAGAGACTGTACGAGATCCGCCGTCAGTTCGGTCTTAAGGGTAAGCACCCCGCAGACATCTGCCCTAACGTAAAGGCAGGCAAACCCAGCTGTCACGGTTGCAAGGGTGACGGTGGTTGCTCATCCAACGGAGCTGACGCTGACCTGGTTGCTACGGTAACTAAGTTGGTTTTGGAGCAGCTCGGCAAATAATTCGTCCGTCTGAAGTAAGCCTATGGACGAACGTCAAATAAGAGAGATAGTTCAAAATACCGTTTCTCAGATGCGAAGCCAAAAGGGGCAGATGACACTTGACAAGGCGGAGAAAATTGCTGAGGCCGTCATGTCTGAGGCAAGGCGTATGGGGCTTTCGGTGGTGGTCTGCGTGTCGGATGCCGCGGGAAATCCAAAGCTTGTCAAATCTATGGATAACGCGTATATCGCCAGCTACGACGTGGCGGTGAACAAGGCGTTTACCGTGGTGGCGCTCAAGATGTCAACTATGACACTCAAGCCGCTTGCCCAACCGGGAGCTTCGCTCTACGGAATACAATTTACCAACGGCGGAAGGATAGTGATATTCGGCGGAGGAGATCCGCTGACCGACGGCGATGGGAATATCCTCGGCGGTCTTGGTGTCAGTGGCGGCTCCGAGGAGCAGGATGCGGCGCTTTCGCTTTACGGTAAAAGGTATTTTGAAAAAAATATGTAACTACATACACGAAAGGATATTACAATGGATATGAAATCCACCGACATCGAGAAGATAGTAAGACAGGTTCTCGAGAGTATGGGCGGCAATAGCGCGCCTGCGGCAAGATCGGCAGGTCCGATACCTGCGACGAGCCGTGTTGCCATGCTGACAAAAGCAGAGCATTTTGACATTCAGGAATATCCGATTCCCGAGCTTGGAGATGACGATATTCTGGTAAAGGTAGAGGGATGCGGTGTGTGCGGAACGGACGCTCACGAGTTTAAGAGAGATCCATTCTCCCTGATTCCCGTAGTTCTCGGACACGAGGGTACGGGCGAGATAGTAAAAATGGGCAAGAACGTCAAGAAGGACAGCGCGGGTAAGCCCCTCGCAATTGGCGATAAGGTCGTTACCTGCATGATCTTCAAGGATAATCCCGATATCACAATGTTTGACCTTAACAAGCAAAACGTAGGAGGCGCGGACGTTTACGGACTTCTGCCCGATGACGATAAGCACCTGAACGGCTGGTTCGCCGATTACCTTCTGGTACGCGGCGGCTCTACCGTATTTAATGTAAGCGACCTTGATCTGGACAGCAGAATCCTCATCGAGCCTTGCGCGGTGCTTATACATGCGGTAGAGAGAGCTAAGACAACGGGCATTCTCCGTTTCAATTCCCGCGTAGTGGTACAGGGCTGCGGACCTATCGGTCTTATCTGTATCGCGGTGCTTCGCACAATGGGTATTGAGAATATCGTTGCTGTTGACGGAGAAGAGAAGCGTCTTGAGTTTGCCAAGCTTATGGGCGCTAACGCAACCGTAAACTTCAAGAACCACAAGGGAATAGACGCGCTGACAGACGCTGTCAAGGACGCTTTCGGCGGATATCTCGCTGATTTTGCGTTCCAGTGCACAGGCTCTCCCGTAGCTCACGCCAATATCTATAAGTTCATTCGCAACGGCGGCGGTCTTTGCGAGCTTGGCTTCTTCATTAACGGCGGTGACGCTACCATTAACCCTCACTTCGATATCTGCTCCAAGGAGATCACTACCGTAGGCTCTTGGGTATACACTCTGCGTGACTACGTAACTACCTTTGATTTTCTGAAGCGCGCTAAGGGTATCGGACTTCCTCTTGAGAAGCTGATTACTCACAAGTATTCGCTGGATGAGATAAACGAGGCACTCCAGACCAACCTGAAGATGGAAGGTCTTAAGATAGCTATCGTCAACAAGTGATCCTGAGAAAAGGATAAGGTGACCGATATGGGAAAGGCAACAGGAATTATCGAGGTATACGGTCTTTCGGCGGCATTCGTTGCGGTGGACGCAGGCTGCAAAGCGGCTGACGTGACCGTAGAGACACTCGACAAAAACAAGCCGGGCAACGCCGACGCGCTTCCCGTACCGCTGATCGTGGCAATAAAGTTCCGCGGCACGGTTGAGAACGTAAAGGCGGCGGTAGAGGCGGCAGAGAAAGCCGCAAACGGAGTTAGCGGTGTTATCACTACTCATATTATAGCGAACACCGAGCCCTCTACCGAGAAAATGCTGAAGCTGAACGCATTTGATAAAAAATAATATTTTAATTACATTTATTTTTGAAAGGAAATAAAAACAATGGCACTTGAAGCACTTGGAATGATAGAAACAAGAGGTCTTGTAGCCGCAATCGAAGCGGCAGACGCAATGGTAAAGGCAGCTGAGGTTACTTTGATAGGAACCGAAAAGATAGGTTCGGGACTCGTATCTGTTATGGTAAGAGGTGACGTAGGAGCTGTCAAGGCAGCTACCGAGGCAGGTAGCGCGGCGGCGTCAAGGCTCGGCGAGCTTGTTGCCGTACACGTAATTCCTCGTCCCCACGCAGACGTTGAGAAGATTCTTCCCGTTCTGCAGTAATCACACACTATAAAAATATCATTTTGGAGGTATAAAATGGCACTTCAGGCACTTGGAATGGTAGAGACACGCGGACTTGTAGCCGCAATCGAGGCAGCGGACGCAATGGTAAAGGCTGCAAACGTAGAGCTTATCGGAACAGAGAAGATAGGCTCGGGACTCGTATCCGTAATGGTAAGAGGCGACGTA
>JAZQWY010000056.1:0-2550 GCA_045632545.1 Eubacteriales bacterium
CAGAAAGCGGTCCCGATCACAGCAAGGTATTTGAGGTGGAGGCAAGGCTCAATTCCAACGTCATAGGCAGAGGCAAGGGAAGAACGAAACGTGAAGCGGAGCAGCGCGCCGCCAACGAGGCTTTGAAGCTGTTCGGAGAGATAAAGGACTGACAGAATATACAGATATTATTTCACCGCCGATATATTGCGGCGGTGAAATCTTTATGGAGAGAAAATGAAAAAACACGTTAATATTCCGATATTTATACCCCATTTGGGGTGTCCTAACAACTGCGTTTTTTGCAATCAGCGTTCTATCTCGGGCAGACAGAGCTTCGACCCCTCGGAGGTCGAGGGTCAAATAGAGAGCGTTCTCGCAACTCTCGGGGAAAATACCGAGAGTGAAATAGCCTTCTTTGGCGGCTCTTTTACAGGGATAGACAGGGAGCTTATGATATATCTCTTAGAGGTCGCAAAGGGGTATATAGACCGTGGGGCGGTCAGCGGCATCAGGCTTTCCACACGTCCCGATTACATAGACATGGAACGCCTTGATATACTTTCAAGGTATGGCGTAAAGACGGTGGAGCTTGGGCTTCAGAGTATGGACGAGACGGTACTTGCCGCTTCGAAGAGAGGACATAGCGTCGCCGACGCTGAGCGCGCTTGCGCCCTTGTCAAGGAATACGGCTTCGAGCTTATCGGTCAGATGATGGTGGGACTGCCGAGGTCCACTTCCGAGAGCGAGATATATACAGCCGAGAAGATATGCGCAATGGGTGCTGACGGAGCTAGGGTATATCCCACGGTGGTATTTTACAATACCGAGCTTTGCAATATGGCAAAGCGGGGAGAGTACCTGCCGCTGACCGATACCGACGCGGTCATACGCACCAAGGACGTTCTCGCGGTCTTCGACAGTCACGGCGTACCCTGTATCCGCGTGGGACTTTGCGCGTCGGAAAATCTCTCCGACGAGGAGGAGGTTTACGGCGGAGCAAATCACAGCGCGGTGGGCGAGCTTGCTATGGGCGAGCTTTATTTTGAAAAGATATGCCGAGAGATCGATAAGAAGGGTGATATTTCAGGTAAAACACTCGTAATTTACGCCGCGAGAGGCGCGACTTCCAAGGTGGCGGGGCAAAATCGGCGCAATAAGATAAGAATATGTGAAAAATATGGCGTTAATAAGATAAAAATCCTTGAAAAAAGTGAAATTATAGGTTATAATATTATATTAGATGTTGAATGATACCGAGGACGGATAAAATTTGCCGTCCGATAAAAAAGATGTCCGAAGGGAGAAATGAAGTGTATCTTAAATCTCTTGAGTTGCAGGGGTTCAAATCATTCCCGGACAAGACGAAGCTGACCTTTGAGGGCGGCTCTACTGTAATCGTCGGTCCGAACGGAAGCGGAAAATCGAATATTTCTGACGCTATGCGTTGGGTTTTGGGGGAAGTGTCCTCAAAGAGTATCCGCGGAACCAAGATGGAGGATATCATCTTCGGAGGAGCCGATAGCCGTAAGCCTATGGGATACGCCGAGGTGTCCGTCACCTTCGATAACACGGGTATGATAGGTAGGCTGGACTGTCCCTACGACGAGGTGACTGTCACAAGACGCTACTATCGCGCGGGTGAGAGCGAGTACTTTATCAACCGCCGCGCCGTCCGTTTGCGCGATATCTACGAGCTGTTTATGAATACGGGTATCGGACGTGACGGATATTCGATAATCGGTCAGGGAAAGATAGCCGAGATAATCTCCCGAAAGAGCGACGAGAGAAGAAGTATATTTGAGGACGCTTCGGGTATTGCCAAATACCGTTTGAAGAAGAGCGATACAGAGAGAAAGCTCAAGGCGACCGAGGAGAATATGACGCGAATCAACGACGTATTTCTCGAGGTCTCGGCGCAAGTAGGACCGCTTGAGAAAGAGGCGGAGAAGGCAAAGAAGGCTATAGACCTGCTTGAGATCAAGAAGCGCGTGGACGTTCAGCTTTGGCTCTACGATACCGAGAGGCTTCGCGCCGACCTCATAAAGACCGAGGAAAATTTCAAGAGAGCAGAGTTTGACCTGCAAACGGCAGAGGACGCTATAAAGACATTTGAGACGCAGAATGAGAGACTTTTTGAGGCGTCTCAGTCGAATAAGCTTGCATCAGAGAAGCTGCTCGGCGAGATACGCGCTCAGACCAATGATAATCACGCGCTGGACAGTGAATACAGAGTTACCGAGACAAACATTCTCCATACAAAGGAGATGATAGCCGAGGCTGAGGGTAACGCCGCGTCGGCGAGAAAGTCGATAGAGAATGAAAGACTGTCGGCTGAGGAAAGAAGCAAGAAGATAGCTCGGCTCGAAGGCGCGCTCGCGGAGCGCAACAGAGAGTATGAGGCGGTGGGTGAGGAGCAAAAGAGAGCTGACACTGAAGCGAAGCAGTTTGAGTTTGAGATAGCCCGCACACTTGAGGATATAAGAGTGCTCGATGCCGAGGCGATGGACGTTAAGGTCAGAATGTCGGTGCTTGAAAACGCGAGAGAATCGGGAAGTGACAGAAATCTAA
>JAZQWY010000057.1:0-6470 GCA_045632545.1 Eubacteriales bacterium
GGGGAACTGTTGACGGACTTATTTTGCGTGAGATGGCGGTCGGAGAGAGCGACAAGCTGCTCACTATCCTCACCGCCGAGCACGGCAGGATATCAATGAGCGCTAAGGGCGTGCGAAGTATGAAAAGCAAGAATATCTCGCTGTGCAGGATTTTCACATACGGAAATTTTGAATATTACGAGAAGGGCGGCAAGCGGTGGCTTGCGGGCGGTTCTGTCAACGACAGCTTTTTCGGGCTTAATTCCGACGTTGAGAGCTTCGCACTCGCGTCCTACGTGGCGGAGATAGCCGCCGAGGTCACGGGAGAGGGCATTCCCGCGGACGAGATGCTGAGAACTACTCTCAACACGCTTTACGCTATTGAGAAAAAACTGAAGCCTATCGGAGTGATAAAAGGTGCTTACGAGCTTTTCGCCGCTTTTCGGTCGGGGTACGAGCCCGAGCTTTCGGCGTGCAGAGGGTGCGGAGAGGAGAGCGCGGAGACCTTCTATCTTGATGTTATGGGTGGCTCGCTCGTCTGTCAGAGCTGTATGTCAAAGAGGACGGCAGAGCGCGCACCCATGCCCGAGGTAGACATGTATCTCGCGAGAAACATCTTCCTTCCGATGAATGGCGCGGTGACGGCGGCGGCAAGATACGTGATGTCGGCAAATCCGTCAAGGCTGTTCGCCTTTGACCTTAAGGACGAAAAAGATATCGCTGACTTCTCGCGGCTTGGAGAGACATATCTTCAGAATCATCTGGAGAGGGGCTTTGAAACATTGAATTTTCTGAAAATGGTCTGGGATAAATAAATAGACTACGGAGAAGATATGAGCATAACACAAAAAACGTTGACGACACTTGAATTTGACAAGATACGGGCGATACTTGCGTCAGTCGCTCCAACGGTTGGGGCGGCGGAGCTGGCGCGAGAGCTTGAGCCGTATGATAATATTGATTTTGTTCTCAGAGCTCAGAGAAAGACGGGAGACGCAAAGAAACTCGCTGATGCAAAGGGAATGCCGTCCTTTGGCGGCGTATCTGATATCAGCGAGATATGCGACCGAGCCGATAAGGGGGCAACGCTTACCACGCGAGAGCTTCTCTCCGCCGCCTCGGTACTGCGAACGTCACGCTCGCTTGGTGAGTATATTCGCTCAAACAGGACATTTGACACCGTCCTTGACGAGATATTCGCGAGGTTGATTCCCGATAGGAAGCTCGAGGACAGGATATTTCGTTCTATCATATCAGAGGATATGATAGCCGACGAGGCGAGCTCGGCGTTGTCCGACGTCAGACGGAAGATAAGGGCGACGAATATAAAGATAAAGGACACGCTGAAAAGCTATGTTAGTGGTTCCTATTCAAAATATCTTCAGGAAAACATAGTAACGCAGAGGTCGGGAAGATACGTCGTTCCCGTCCGCGCAGAGTGCAGAAATGAGGTAAAGGGGCTTATCCACGATACGTCATCATCGGGCGCGACGATATTCGTCGAGCCTATGGCGGTGGTCGAGGCTAATAATGAGCTGAGAATGCTCGAAGCCAAGGAAGCCCACGAGATAGAAAAGATACTTATGGAGCTGTCGGCAGAGATAGGCGGAATATCCTCGCAGCTTCGTTTGAATTATGTGAACATCACCGAGCTTGCGTTCGTTTTCGCCTGCGCCGAGCTATCCAGACGTATGGACGGCTGTGAGCCTATAATGACATCGGAGAGGCGTATAGAGCTGAGACGGGCAAGACACCCGCTTATCGACAAGGAGACAGTAGTGCCGATAAACGTGTCGCTGGGCGGGGAATACGATACATTGATAATCACAGGACCGAATACGGGCGGTAAGACGGTTACCCTCAAGACCTTGGGGCTTTTCTCAATAATGGCTCAGGCGGGGCTTCATATTCCCGCGGACGAGGGCTCAACGCTTTGTATGCAGGAGAAGATACTCGTTGACCTTGGCGACGAGCAAAGCATAGAGCAGTCGCAATCCACCTTCTCGTCGCATATGGTTAATATCGTGTCGATAGTAAAGGAAAAAAATGAGAGGTCTCTGGTTCTCTTTGACGAGCTCGGCGCGGGGACAGACCCTGTTGAGGGCGCGGCGCTTGCCGTGGCGGTGATAGAGAATATCAGGGGGGCGGGAGCTATGTGCGCCGCTACCACTCACTATGCCGAGCTTAAAGCCTACGCGCTTGACACAGAGGGCGTTTGCAACGCGTCCTGCGAGTTTGACGTCGAGACGCTCAGACCCACTTACAAGTTAGTCATAGGAACGCCCGGCAAATCCAACGCATTCGCTATATCGGCAAAGCTTGGTCTGCCCAGGGAGATAATAGCGCGCGCCGACAACTACGTCAGCAGCGAGAACAAGCAGTTTGAGAGCGTTATAGGAGAGCTTGAGGCAAAGCGCTCCGAAATGGAAAATGAGCTTGAGCGCGCTCGCGCTATGCGCGAGGAATACGAGAGATTCCGAGACGAATCAGAGCGCGCGATAAGAGAAAGGTTGGCTTCCGCGGAAAAAACTCTGGAGAATGCGAAGAATAAGTCTCAGACGATAGTCGAGAGCGCGAAGGCATCCAGTGAATTTATTATGGCGCAGATGGATAAGCTTAGGCGCGAGAGGGATTCCGAGCGCCTTGGTGAGGAGCTTGACCGCGCAAGACGGGAGTTGCGAGAGCATATGCGGCAAAATGAGGGCAAGTACAATCCCGTCACCGAGCGCAAGAGAGACGGAAGGTACGTTCTGCCCCGCCCGCTGAGGAAGGGTGATGAGGTGCTGATAGTAAGTCTCGGAAGAAAGGCTATAGTTACCGACGAGCCCGATAAGGGCGGCAAGGTCGGAGTTCAGGCGGGAATTATCAGAACAAAGGTGGATATGGCCGATATAGAGCTTATACTTGACGATTCGCCCGCCGAAAAGGAAAAGCGCCGCAAGGAGTCGGTGAGAATGGTGCTAAACCGCGATTTCAGAGACGAGATAGACCTCAGAGGTAAGACTGGAGACGAGGCGTGGAGCGCGGTGGACAAGTATTTTGACGAGGCTCAGCTTTCGGGATTTTCCTCGGTGCGTCTTATCCACGGTAAAGGAACGGGGGCGCTGAAGAACGCGCTTTGGGTGTATCTTAAAGCGGACAAGCGTGTGGCGTCCTTCAGGATAGGAAAGTACGGCGAGGGTGACGGCGGAGTTACCGTAGTAGAGCTTAAGTGAGATTTATCTGGCTTAGGACTATCAAAATTGACAATCAAATTCGGGTATTTTTCAAAGTATTTATGCAAAGTTATGTTTTATCATAAAAGGTCGAAAAAAATGAAAAATGATTGGATTTTTTGATAAAAATATGTTATAATAGAGACGGAAAGATTTTTTGCAGACATTTCGCTCTGTATTATCAAAATAATTGAAAACTTGGAGGACTACATGAAGGGCTCATATTTTGCGGATCTCAGCGTTATCGGAATGAAGGGCTGTGAGAAATTTGCGGCTCAGGTCGATTACTATTTGAAGGATTGGCGCCGTCACGGAGGAGATGAATCCTATCTCGTTGACGTGGACTGCCCCAGATTTGGTACGGGCGAGGCTAAGGCGCTCCTGCACGAATCTCTCAGAGGCCACGATCTTTACATCATTTGCGATATGTTCAATCACGGCGTAAAATACAAGATGTACGGAGAGGAAGTTCCCATGAGCCCCGACGATCATTACGCTGACCTTAAGCGTATAATCTCGGCAAACGCTGGAAAGGCAAGACGTGTTTCGGTAATTATGCCTATGCTATACGAGGGCAGACAGCACAAGAGATCGGGCAGAGAGTCACTTGACTGCGCTATCATGCTTCAGGAGCTGGTGAATATCGGTGTAACCAATATAATCACCTTTGACGCGCACGACGCGCGAGTTCAGAACGCTATTCCGCTTTCTGGCTTTGACGACGTAAGACCTGCTTACCAGATGCTTAAGGCGCTCGTAAGAAGCGTTCCGGATGTGTCCTTCGACAAGGACGATATCGTTATCATTTCTCCCGACGAGGGCGCTATGGGCCGTTGTATGTATTATTCATCCGTGCTTGGTATAGATATCGGTATGTTCTATAAGCGCCGCAACTACTCGATAGTGGTTAACGGACGTAACCCCATCGAGGCTCACGAGTATCTTGGAAGAGACCTGCACGGCAAGGACGTTATTATTATCGACGATATGATATCCTCGGGCGAATCGCTTCTTGACGTTGCGGTTCAGCTTAAGGAAAAGGGCGCGAAGAGAGTGTTTGCGTTCGCTACATTCGGTTTGTTTACCGATGGGTTTGATAAGTTTGACAAGGCGTACGGCGAGGGCGTGATAGATAAGATATTTACCACGAACCTTGTTTACCGCAGACCGGGTCTTGACGAGAGAGCGTGGCACGTTGACGTAAATATGTGTAAGTACGTTGCTTACATTATAGATACTCTCAATCACGACGAGACGATAAGCAATCTGCTTAATCCCGCCAAGAGGATAAGTAAGCTTCTTGATAAGCACAAGAAAACTCATCCCTCTCAGATGAAGATGGAATTCGAGGATTGAGCTGATAAAGAAAATAAAATTCGGGCGCGGATATCCGCACCCGAATTTTTGTTGAAATCTCCGAAAAATATTTTTGAATTTGCGAAAAATGACAAAGCTTTTGAAAATAATAGCTCAAAGCCTGACTCAAAAATTGAGATTTTAAGTAAAAAACTCATGTTTTTGTATAAAATCTATATAAATGGATAATAAAAATTATCATTTTTCTCTGTTTTGACTATGAAAAAAATCTTGATTATAAGGCGACAATATGATATAATCTAAAGGCTTGATATGCGATGAAGCGAGAGGTTGCCATAGCTATGCCCTCGGGCAGTTATGGGGAATTTTCGTGGAGTATGTCCGTTTTAACCGGGCGACAGCAATCCTTTACATCACAGGATGCGCGGATCTTTACGTTCCTTATTACCCCGGAGATGCTTGCAGATGCTGATGCAATCATTCCGGAATTTTTAATGGGCACAGAAGAAACGCACGGAACAGTGTTGGGAAAGAATTGCGCCCCCTGAAAAACGAGGTTCGCGCGAGAACTTACCCTTTTAATATAATGCGCGCGGACGCAATTCTAAAAAGGAGGCAAAAACAGTGGCAGTCAAAGAAAAGATCAGAGTAAGACTGAAGAGCTACGACCACACTCTCGTCGATGCGGCAGCGGAGAAGATAGTTGACGTAGCAAAGAGAAACGGCGCGACCGTTTCCGGTCCTATCCCGCTTCCTACTGACAAGGAGATAGTAACTATTCTCCGCGCGGTACACAAGTATAAGGATAGCCGTGAGCAGTTTGAAATGCGCACTCACAAGAGACTCATTGACATCATGAAGCCGTCGCAGAAGGTAGTTGACGCGCTCATGGGCGTTGAGCTCCCCGCCGGTGTTGAGATCGAGGTAAAGCTTTAATAAGCTATCAAGCACCCATCTCACCCAACAAAGATAACAGTCGATGCGAAAGCAGTTCGGCAACTTTGTAAATCATGTTGGCGCGAAAACAGGCGTCAACCAATAATTTACAGGAGGAAAAGAAAAATGAAAAAAGGTATTATCGGAAAGAAAATCGGTATGACACAGATTTTCGACGAGATCGGAAACGTAATCCCGGTCACGATAATCGAAGCAGGTCCGTGCTACGTAGCACAGAAGAAGACCGTTGAGACCGACGGCTATGACGCAGTTCAGCTCGGTTTCATGGACGCAAAGGAAAAGCACATGAACAAGCCTGCGCTCGGACACTTCGCTAAAGCAGGTGTCAGCGCAAAGAAGCATCTTAAGGAGTTCCGCCTTGACGATTGCTCAGCTATCAACGTTGGCGATGTTATTACCGCCGATACCTTCGCCGCTGGCGACAAGGTCGATGTAACAGGTATAACAAAGGGACGCGGATACACGGGCGTAGTTAAGAGATGGAATCACCACATGCTCCGCGCAACACACGGTACAGGTCCTATCCACCGTCAGCCCGGTTCTATGGGTGTTATTGACCCCGCGAGAATCTTCAAGAACAAGAAGATGGCTGGTCAGTACGGTAACGAGCAGGTAACTGTTCAGAATCTTAAAGTTGTAAAGATCGACAGCGAAAAGAACCTCATCGCAGTTAAGGGTGCTATCCCCGGTGCGAAGGACGGTATCGTATTCATTCGCGATTCGATCAAAGCATAATCGGAAGGAGGAAATAAGTAATGCCTAGTATTAAAGTTGTTAATATGGCCGGCGCAGAAGTCGGTTCCATGGAGCTCTCGAACGTACTTTTCGGAGCTGAAAAGATCAATGGCACGGTCCTCCACGCCGCAGTAAGAGCTTACCTTCTCAATCAGAGACAGGGAACTCAGTCCACTCTCACTCGTTCTGAGGTATCCGGCGGCGGTAGAAAGCCCTGGAGACAGAAGGGTACCGGTAGAGCTCGTCAGGGTTCGACCCGTTCTCCTC
>JAZQWY010000058.1:0-2310 GCA_045632545.1 Eubacteriales bacterium
ATCTGCATACTCGGATATATACTTATCTCCTGCGACAGTACCGCGATGAGATTTTTCGCTATTCTCCCCGCCGTAGCGGCGTATATCGTCGCTTATCTGCTTGTCGGCAGTCTTGTGGCGGCAACCGTGGCGCTTATCCATATCCCCGCGGCGATAATGCTCGCTTATGCGTTTAACAAAAAGCTCAGCAGGATAAGCTCGATATGCCACATATCGGTCGGAATAATAATTGGCGTCGCGGCTGTGGCGGCGGCTTGGTTTATAAAAAATAACGGTCTGAGCCTTTCGGCGCTAATATCCTTCGTTGATTCGGCAAAGGCAGGGTTGACAGACATACTTGCAGGCGGGCTCTACACGGTCTACAATGAAGTGGCGCAGATAAGTATGACAGACGCAAGGGAACTCTCCTCCCTCGCCGTGAGCGCGATATTCAATCTGCTCCCCGCGATAATCGTGGTAATATCCAATATCCTCGCCTTTCTGCTTCATTTGCTGACGGCAACAATTATACTCAAGCAAAATATCAACAAGGTGGATATCAGAAGCATAGTCGTTTTTGATATGAGCCTTGTGTCAGCGATAGTGTTCGGTGTCGCGTTCATTCTCACCGCAGCTCTCTCGGGGGATATTTCGGTATGGTCTGTGACAGCGGAAAACGTAATGCTAATACTTATGCCGGGATTTATCTTTATCGCTATGGGAAAACTTCGCTCCGTTATGTTTGCGAAGAAAAGCTCCTGCTTTGGAACGCTTGCCTACTTTGCGATAGTTCTCTCTATCTTTTATCTCCCCGCCGTTACGCTACCTGTCGGTTCTATAGCAGGCGCGGTTATAGTAATAATGAACAATGTAACTAAGATAAAAAAAGCTAAGAAACAATAAAGACTTTTACCCATATATCAAAATCTGTGAAAGGTATAAATGAATATGGCTAACAAAAAAAATGACTTTTTCGAGCACTTTGATGAACTGCCCTCAAGGCTTTATATCATTCTCGGTATACTTTTTATGGCAATTTATACCGCCATATGCGCCTATACAAAAATATCTCCCGCGGCAATAGGTCTCACGCTTACCCTGCTCTACGCGGCGCTCGTATGTGTGATATTTATATTCGGTAGAAGACGTATGGCTGTGGCGAGAGAGGCAAAGAGAGCCTCGGACGAGCAGAACAGCGGTGTTATCGCCGCCTTCCGTGACTCGGTAGACCTTCCCTACGCCGTTGTGACAAAGCTTGGAAAGATAGTGACTGTCAATGCCGCTATGAAAAGCATCTCGGGACACAGAGATAATTACTTCAACATTAATATTATGGAAATATGTGAGATTGATATTGAAGAAATGATAGCCCTCGTTGACAAGGACGGCGCCGAGGAAGAACCCGAGCGTGACGAGGACGGAAAAATAAAGGTCACAGAGCCCAAGGTGTTCACCACCTTTATCGAGGGCAGAAAATATACCGTATCCTGCCACCCCGTAAGGTCAAACGGACAGAGCTATTATATGTTCGTTTTCAACGATATCACCGAGCTCACCGAGGTAACCGACCTCAGATACGCGGAAACTCCCGCTATCGCTTATATACTGATAGATAATCTTCAAGAGATAGCTCAGTATGTAAAGGGAAGCCACCGAGCTGAGGCTAACCGAGTTGAGAGCATTCTCAAAGGCTTTGCCGAAAAAATGGACGGTGTTCTCCGCGAGTACGACCGCGACAGATATATGCTCGTATTCGACCGTAAGCATCTGGCGGCTTGTATAAAGAACAAATTCAGTATTCTCGACGACGTGCGTCAGGTGAGAATAGGCGACGACAGTATTCCCGTAACCGTATCAATGGGTATAGCTATCACGGGCGCTACTCTGGCGGAAAGAGAGCGTGACGCACTCGCCGCCCTCGACCTCGCACTCCAACGAGGCGGGGATCAGGCGGTAGTCAGAAACGAGAAGGGTGTGAATTATTTCGGCGGACTTACAAAAAGTCAGCAGAAGCGTACCCGTGTTCACTCGAGAATCATCGCAAACAAGCTCTATTCCGAGATATCCAATTCAACGAACGTTATCGTTATGGGACACAGCAACCCCGACTTTGATTCTATCGGCGCTTGTGTGGGCGTGGCGAGCCTAGCTATGTATCTTGGCGTTGACGCAAAGATAGTTACCGACACAAAGAGCGCAAGCTTTGCCGCCTGTACGGAAAAGATCCTTGAGCTTGATGAATACAAAAACGTCTTTATCGACGGTGTTGACGGACTTGAAAAGTGCGGCTACGGCACTCTGCTCGTAATAGTTGACGCGAACAATTTCGCT
>JAZQWY010000059.1:0-5373 GCA_045632545.1 Eubacteriales bacterium
AAACATCTTAAGGATTTCTGTGTGTTTATGGCTCTTAAGGAAGCCAATGGCGGCGCGTATTGCCGTGATTTTACGGCCGATAGATATGATGCGGAAACTTTGTCTATGTGGAAGTTCATTCAGTATGAATTTTTCCGTCAATGGGGAAAGATAAGAGAGTACGCGAATAAAAAGGGAATAGCTATAATCGGTGATATTCCGATATACGTTTCTCCAGATAGCTCAGACCTTTTCGCTGACGCGGATCTGTTTGATATAGGTAAGGACGGCGCGCTAAAGAGCGTGGCGGGAGTTCCGCCTGACTACTTCTGCGAGGACGGTCAGCTATGGGGTAATCCACTTTATGATTGGAATAAGATGAAGTCGGACGGATACTCTTGGTGGCGCGAGAGGATACGGCATAATCTTAAGATGTTCGACGGTATAAGGATAGACCACTTCAGAGGCTTTGAGTCCTTTTGGAGCATTCCCTCAGACGCTGAGAGCGCAAAGGAGGGGAGATGGGTAAAGGCGGGAGGCAAACGCTTTATAGACGAGATACGGAAGGTGTCGAATGGCTCACTTGTTATAGCCGAGGACCTCGGCGAGATAACTCCCGAGGTCTACGAGCTTGTCAGATATAGCGGTTTTCCTGGAATGCGCGTATTCCAATTCGCCTTTTTAGGAGATACGAACACACCGCATCTGCCTCATAACTATATAGAAAATTGTGTGGCATATACGGGAACGCACGATAACAATACGCTTCTCGGATACGTGTGGGAGCTGGATGAGGGAACTCGGCGCCGCGTATTTGATTACTGCGGATATCACGGCGATAACCTTGACGAGTCTTGCGGATATATCATAGAAACTATGCTTGCAAGTCACGCGGGGACTGTTATTTTTCCGATACAAGATATCCTTGGATACGGAGCGGATACGCGTATGAATACCCCCGGCGTTGCCGAAGGAAATTGGCGGATACGCTTTACAAAGGAGCAGATAAACTCTATAGATCGAGGCCGCCTGCGTTATCTGAATTACCTTTACGGACGGAAGTAATAAATACAAATAAGCCAAGAATTTTTCGGGGTGAAAAATTCTTGGCTTGTAATCTCCTCCTATAAGTAGGTACAGTTATATCTACTATAGGAGTTTTTTAGTTATCTTTTGCCTCGTTCTTTGGGAGGAAAAGCTCAGGTGTTTTTCCTGCTAACCTTGTGTAATCTATAGGGGTGTCAAACACATAGCACATAACAAACACACCTTCAAGCTCCGAGTCAGGAGCGAATCCCGTTCTTCCTATGGTCTGTCCCCTTGCTACGAAGTCACCCTTTGATACGTTCAATGAACTCAGATGACCGTAACAGGTACGAAGTCCAAGTCCGTGCTCAATGACAACAAAATTGCCGAGATATTCACAGCTTCCGCTGTATATTACCGTTCCTCCGTTGAGAGCGCCGACCGTAGCGCCTCCGTCACACGAAAGCGTGTAGTACGTTCCTTTTGTAACGTGTGAAAGATTGATTTTCGGCGCGTTAAAAAGAGTTCCGTATCCGTAAAGTACAGTAGCGCCGTCGGCGGTGTAATCGGCAAAAGCGTTTCTGAAAAAGATATATTCAGCGTATTCGTCTCCAAGCTCATTAATTATGGTGGAAAGCTTGTTGAGAGAGTTCTCGCGGACGGTATTGGAGAAGCTCTGCTCGTTCGTCACAGTGACGGCAGAGGTGGATTTTACTGGGGGTGTAAGGTCTACGCTGACTGTCTGTATAGTAGCTCCGTAAGAGAAAGTGAAGATATATTTTCCGACCTTAAGCCCGTAATCAAATGGGATAAGAGCATAGACCATATCGGAATCTTTGAAGAATTTTGGCTCAAACCCGATATCGGGCTCTGACTTGAACTGTATTTTTTCTATATCAAGTATATTGGTGCAGGATACTACGGCGAGGTCACCGACTTCAAATTCGGTCTTGTCAAGAATAAATTCAGAACGGTTACGCACTAATACCTTGAAGTTATAGGAGACCTCTCCGTAAAATCGCCTATTGTCGGCTTGGTTCCAGATAGCCGTCACCTTCAACTGAAGCGTAGTACCCGGTTCAACCGTTATGAGAGAGAGGTCGTAATCGGTGATGTCGTGTATAATTATTCCGCTTTTATATATTTTTACCGAGCAGGAATCGGGCTCTTCCTCAAAGCTTATTCCCAACGTGCCCGCCATATCGTAGGTCAATTCATCTTTTTCAAGGGTTATATTTTCAGCCTTCAGTAGCTTACCCGATACAGTTTTGTAATTCCAATCTGCGGAAGCGGGAATTACAGCGTCTTTTGACGTGGTATAAAGCTCGGGCGGGGTGGCGCATCTATAGAGCGTCTCAGAGTATACAGAGTCCATAAAAAGGGTTGCGGAGCTTTCGTCTATCACATACTTTTTTTCCGCCGCGTCAACGAAATAGCTTCTCGTTCCGTCTGTGGCGAAATAACACCTGTATTCTGATACTACGGTGTCATAGGATATCACCGCTTTGAGCATTTTTCTCCCGTAAACGTCATTTGGAATATTGTCCGTAGGTGTTCCGTTCTTTGATAGTAAATCGAAAATAGCCACAAGTCCGCCCTGAACGGCATTTTTTGGGTTCTCCTTTTCCTCGTGGAGAAGAGTATCGCCACTATATAAGGAGACCTGCATCAGCGTTTCGTTAGGCGTATCTATTGTATTTGATTTCAAGGAATAAACTATGCCCGCAATTATGGCGGGGAGAAATATGGCAAGTATAGCGACAGTAATAATTGCGACCTTCACAGAGGTCTTTTTATTCTGCTCGCTTTTTCTTGCAAAGTATCCTTTATATCTCATATCGAAACCTCTTATGATATATTTAACATTATTATACAACATTTGGGCTGCGAGGTCAAGAGCTTGTCTTAAAATCTGGCGCGAATATAAAAATATATTTGAAGGTCTATAGTGCCTCTGTGATATAGCCGCCGATTTTGTGATTTATCTATATAAAAACTCTTTTGTTTGGAAAGAAAGTTGTTGATGTTGAACATTGACTTTTCTGTGTTAAAGTAGTATCATATAATATATATTTGATTTCAATGCTGTGATAGGGAGCGACAAGGCAAGGATATCCTTCAGAGAGCCGTCGGTCGGTGCGAGACGGTGGGTATTGCCATGTTAATCACCCTTGAGCTGACTGTCGAAAGTCTGCGCATAAATATTCCGCGCGGCAAGTAGAACAGTACGTATTTCTGCGTTAAAGAAAAGTGTATAAAAGTACATTGAGTGTCCCGAAAGGGAAATCGGAGTGGTACCGCGGAGCTTACAGTCTTCGTCTCTGTTCAGAGGCGGAGGCTTTTTATATTTTCAGAAAGGATAATAAAAAATGCTTACACTTGACAAGGTTTATCACGCGGCGTATGTCCTCAAAGACGTTGTGAGAGAGACAGTGCTTATTCAGTCAAAGATCAACCCCGATTGCCAGACATATCTTAAAACGGAAAACCTTCAGGTAACGGGATCGTTTAAGGTAAGAGGCGCGGGATATATGATATCCCAGCTTACGGAGGAGGAAAAGGCAAGGGGAGTTATCGCCTGTTCGGCGGGAAATCACGCACAGGGCGTGGCACTGGCTTCTTCGAAATACGGTATAAAGGCAACTATCTGTCTGCCTGACGGAGCTCCCATCTCAAAGGTCGAGGCAACAAAGAGCTACGGAGCTGAGGTCGTTATGGTCAAGGGTGTTTATGACGATGCTTATAAGCACGCGCTTGAGCTTCGCGACGCTCACGGCTATACCTTCGTTCACCCTTTCGATGACGATAACGTTATAGCAGGTCAGGGAACGGTCGGACTTGAGATACTCAACGAGCTTGACGACCTTGACGCCGTCGTAGTTCCGATAGGCGGAGGCGGTCTTATCTCGGGTATAGCGTACGTTATAAAGCACTTAGCTCCCCACGTAAAGGTATACGGAGTTCAGTCGGCGGGCGCACCGAGTATGTTCAACTCTGTACGTGACAAGAAAATAGAGAGACTTAGCTCGGTATCAACTATCGCTGACGGTATTGCGGTCAAGGAGCCTGGTGTGAACACCTTCGAGCTTTGCTCCAAGTACGTTGACGAAATAGTTACTGTCAATGAAGATGAGATATCATCGGCAATACTTACTCTTATAGAGCAGCACAAGATGATAGCCGAGGGCGCTGGAGCCGTGTCCGTCGCGGCAGTTATGTTCAATAAGATACCCGTGAAAAATAAAAAGGTCGTGTGTGTAGTATCGGGAGGTAATATAGACGTTACCATTCTCTCGCGTGTTATCGAGAGAGGTCTGCTTACCTCGGGAAGGACCTGCAACCTCTGCATAGAGCTTATGGATAAGCCCGGTCAGCTTATGGACGTATCGAGGATAATAGCTTCTCTCGGCGCAAATGTTATATCGGTACATCACGAGAGAGCGAGTGAGACAAAGGATATCAACGGCTGTTACCTGCGCCTTGTTCTTGAAACTAAGAATTACGAGCATATCGAATCTATAACAAAAGCCTTGTCCGACGAGGGCTTCAGGATAGTTTCGGTTCAGTAAGATTAAGGAGTATAAAATAATGTTGGAAAAAGTATACACTAAAAACGCCCCCGATGCGATAGGCCCTTATTCACAGGCGGTAAAATGCGGAAATTTGATTTTTACCTCGGGACAGATAGCTATAAATCCCGCTAGCGGAAGCGTTGAGGCTGATACGATAGAGGGACAGACAGAGCAGATATGCAAAAACCTCACGGCAGTCCTTGAAGCTGCGGGAACGTCTATGGAAAAGGTGGTAAAGACTACCTGCTTCCTCTCGGATATGGAATATTTTGCCGCATTCAATGAAATTTACGGAAGATACTTCGTTTCCAAGCCCGCGCGCTCCTGTGTTGCCGCAAAGCAGCTTCCCAAGAACGTGCTTGCCGAGGTTGAGGTCATCGCAGAGTTGTAAATATTAATGTAAAATAAGTCGCTTTGCTATAAAAATTGACGAATTTTTCAAAAAAACTGTGCATATTCAATCAAAAAATTAAAAATTAGTAATAATTATTGACAAAGGCCATCCTTCGTGATAAAATATCTACATATAATTTGAGCGTTTAAGGGAATTAGTAGTATGTAATCGTTTTCAGAAAGCCGACGGTCGATGTGAGTCGGTAGCGTGACCATATGAATCTCCTCCCCCAGCTTCCGCTTGAAGACCTTAGGTTGTGTAGACGCGGACGGAGAGTCACCGTTATAAGACGATTCACTGATTGGTGAAGCAGAGTGGCCGCATAACGGCAATAAGAGTGGTACCGCAGAGTGTCAACGACCTTTGTCTCTTTGAGTTTAAGAGATAAAGGTCTTTTTTGTT
>JAZQWY010000060.1:0-2986 GCA_045632545.1 Eubacteriales bacterium
ACTTTAGGTCTTCCGTCGGGGAATCTTTCACCTTTCCACAGCGGCGTTAATTCTATAATTGCTTCTCTGTCATTAAGCTTCATAACATTCTCCTTTTATTAGTTAACAGTTATTAAATAGGTACAGTTTGCGGTAAGTCTCAGCCTTACGCCGTTTTCTCCGTCGCTGACGTACTCCTGCGTGGGTAAAAGCTTGCCCTCTTGACGCAACAATCTAAGCTCGTCCGCATTTGGTGTAACTGTATTCATTTTTTGATACAGGCGGTAGGGATTAGTGGTTTCTCCGTCTATACACCATATTTTTACCGTTCTGCCCTTTATGCTCTCTGAAAACTCTATCGTTTCCTCTATTTCATCTACATTTTTGTCGAAATTATCCGATGAATAGGACAGCAACACCGCATATCCACCTTTCTGTGTTTTCGTCGGAATTACGTATACGTCTCCATTGGAATTATCCGTCTCAAGCAGTCCGTCCCCAAGCATTGACGCGAGGATATACGCGTTATATATAGGCTTCGCAATAAAATTGAGCGTAAAGAAATTGCGAAAGCCCGAAAAATCCTCGGTCATCTCGTGCTGTCCCGAAAGACATATCATAAGCTGCTCTATTTTAAGACCTGTATCTATGAGCTTTCGAATAAGCTTGACGAAATAAGCGGAAAACAGCTCTGTCTCTCTCTCCATAAGCTCGGGACATTCCTCGTGATTATAAAATCCGGCTGACGCCATTCCCCATTCATCCACTATCATAGAAGTATCCCCGAAGCCGTGAGCACAGACCGTATTAAAATACTCCTCTTGCTTCATAACCACACTGTCTGCGCAGAAAGGGCGGCTTCCGTCGTTCAGCATCTTTGGAGAGGTTCCGTAGTTGTGTACGGAGATAAAATCCAATTTAAGGCCGTTATCCTTTACGTAATCAAGAAATCCACCGAGAAATGGATGACGGTGCGCGAGAGCAGGACCGCCTATACTTATATCCTCGGACACTCGGCGGACTCCGTTCTGAAACGCTTCATACATCTTGCAGTATTCGACCAACCGTGCTTCCACCGCGTCTCTGGGGAGCTCGGAAAGAAAGAAGGTGGCTATATCAGGCTCGTTGAAGCATTGGCATCTCCATTTTTTTACGGCTTCAATACCGTATCTTTCTACGTTATGCTTGGTATACTCGTAGCAAATATTCTCCCAGAGCTTCATATCCCGCGGAGGAGACGTGTTCCACATCTTTCCTTTATAACGCGTCTTGCCTTTCGCGGCAGTAGTTTTATTCGCCGTAGTTAAGGCGATACAGTCGGGTATACCGGCATACGCCAGCAAAATATCATATCCCCTGTCAACGAGATAGTCAATTCTCAAATCACTCACGCGAAAATCAAATTTGAGATTTCCGTACTCGTCCAAGTACACGATATCCTCAAACATGGTATAAATACGAACTGTTCGTATCGCGCCATCCTCAGACATACGGTCAAGTATCCGTTTTCCCCATGGGTCCTCAACAGCGTCGGTAGGATGAAAAACGCAACCATTCCAAAAATTATTCAATTTTTTTACAGAAGAATTACCTATCAGCATCGTAAAACCGCCTTTCAAAATTTCAAATCATCGTAACAAAGTATTTTTTCAATCGTTTTTTGGAGCGTACGAGCGTCAGCGCGCCTCACTCCGTCCTTGCAACGGGCGTAAGCCTTTTCGCACATATCGGTACGATAATAGGTAAGGGTAACGGTTATAGGACCATCCACCTTATATAAAGAAACGCTTCTGTAATTCTTCAAGGCTGTTTTTATAGTGTTTACAAGAATTTCATCAGCGTTGTCATAGTTCTCGGCAAAATTGCGGCATGTCGCCTTTTTTACCGCTCCGCAGTAAATATTGGGAATGTACTCCTTGGCTTGTGCACATGCCGCCTCGTCTCCTATGCATGCAACCGTAGGAATACCATAAGCTCCGCTAACAACAGCGTGCAATGACAGCTCGCTCATCTCCATTCCGTTCACCTTATGGCAAAACCAGCTTTTCGAGGATACAGTATGGTCCAGAAAGCCGCCTATCGTACCTGCTCTGGCGTGAGAGCCAAGCTCTATCAAACAGTCAATCTCTCCACTTGCTGTCAGCGTCTGCCAATCGGAGAGACTGCATTTTATCGCCCTTTTGTCTATTGCGTCCTCTCGAACGTTTCCGCCGCCTGCGTGTCCATCGATATAATAGACCTTATCTGCTCCCGCATCTATACAGGCGCAAACCGCTGAATTTATGCTCCTGCAAAGCAATTCGCAAGCAAGAGCGTATTTCTCATTAGCCTTGTCCATAAAGTCAATATCGGTAACTCCGCTGATACCTTCAAGGTCGGTAAAAATAAATACGTTCATTTTATTTCCCCTCAACAGCCTCTAAAATTCCTTTGAGATAGCCAATAGCAAAAAGTCTACCCATGGCGTCGTAGCCCGCAAGACGTGACTTTTCTCCCGCCATCGTCGGAACATGGTCAACGCGTATGGGTACGTTCACTCCGTTTTTTGCATACACGCGCATAAGCGCCGCCATGTCGATGTCTCCGTTATCGTGGAATGTTTCTCTGAAATGGTTGGGAGTTCCCGTGATATTGCGAAAATGTACCAAATATATTTTATCTGCAAACTCTTCTATCGTTTTTTCAAGGTCTTCACCCATAATAAAATAGTTTGCTTGGCACATAGTGATACCGAGACTGTCGCTGTTTACAATATCGTAAACAGCTTTTTTTATATTGGCTTTGCTTATCATAATGCGCTCAACGTCTCCAAGACGGGGTACAGGCGGATCGTCGGGATGAAGGGCAAGCTTTATACCGTGTTTTTCTGCTTCGGGCATTACCGCCTTGAGAAAGTATTCGTAGTTTTTCCAAAGCTCGTCAGCAGTAATTTTTGCACCTGTTGGCACAAAGTCTGCCTTGTCAAATGCCGTAACATATGCACCGCCTCTTTCGGGGTATTGGGAGG
>JAZQWY010000061.1:0-7581 GCA_045632545.1 Eubacteriales bacterium
TAAGCGTGTTGACTATTCGGGACGTTCGGTTATCGTCGTAGGTCCTTCCTTGAAGATATATCAGTGCGGACTCCCCAAGGAAATGGCGCTGGAGCTGTTCAAGCCCTTCGTTGTTAAGAGACTTGAGGAAATGCAGAGAGTTCCCGGTGTCAAGGACGCGCTCAAGAAGATAGAGAAGGCTCACGAGAACCCCTGCGTATGGGATGCGCTTGAAAATGTTATCAAGGAACACCCAGTTCTTCTTAACCGTGCGCCTACGCTTCACCGTCTGTCTATTCAGGCGTTCGAGCCCGTTCTGGTCGAGGGACGCGCTATAAAGCTTCACCCGCTGGTTTGTACGGCGTTCAACGCCGACTTCGACGGAGACCAGATGCCTGTTCACGTTCCGCTGTCGGCGGAGGCGCAGGCAGAGGCGAGATTCCTTATGCTCTCCGCGAACAACCTGCTCAAACCCGTGGACGGACGCGCGGTGGCGGTTCCTTCTCAGGATATGATACTCGGTTCTTATTACCTTACAATGGATAAGGCGGGCGAGCCGGGTGAAGGCAGAGCGTTCAGAGATTTCAACGAGGCTATGATGGCGTATGCCAACGGAGCACTCGGACTTCATGCTCCTATCAAGGTAAGAATAACCAAAGAGATAAACGGCGAGAATGTTACAAAGCTTGTTGACGTAACACTCGGACGTATGATATTCAATAACCCCATTCCTCAGGATCTTGGATTTATTTCGAGAGACAACGAGGCCGATATGTTCAAACTCGAGATAAACAAGGTCGTAAAGAAGAAGGAGCTTGGACAGATTATCGACCGTTGTATCAAAAAGCACGGCGCGGCAGTCTGCGCGAATATGCTTGACGATATCAAGGAAATGGGCTACAAATATTCAACAAAGGCGTCCTTCTCTATCTCGGTTTACGATATGACGATCCCGAACGAAAAGGGAGAGTATATCGCTGAGGCTCAGAAGAAGGTCGACCAGATAAACCAGTACTATCAGGACGGTTGGCTTACAGATGCCGAGCGCTATAACGGCGTTATAAAGGTATGGGAGCAGACAACTGACGATGTTACCGCAGCGCTTCAGCGCGGATTTGACGATTACAATCCTATCAAGATAATGTCTGATTCGGGAGCCCGCGGATCTATCGCTCAGATGCGTCAGCTTGCGGGTATGCGCGGACTTATGTTTGCTACCAACGGTAAGACTATCGAGCTACCTATCAAATCAAACTTCCGTGAAGGACTTAATATCCTTGAGTACTTTATGGGTGCTAAGGGTTCGCGTAAGTCGCTTTCCGATACGGCTCTTAAAACGGCAGACTCGGGATACCTCACCAGACGTCTCGTTGACGTATCTCAGGAGGTCATCGTCCGCGAGGAGAAGTGTGATACCACTAAGGGCGCGTGGGTAAATCAGATAGTTGACGAGAGATCTAACAGCGTTCTTGAGCCGCTTCAGGACAGAATCGTTGGAAGATATACTATCGGAGACGTTGTTCATCCAGCGACAGGCGAGATCATCGTACACGACGACGAGATGATAAGCGAGGAGCAGGCTAACGCTATCGTTGCCGCGGGAATTGATAAGGTATATATTAGAACCGTTATTCAGTGTCACGCTAAGCATGGCATATGCTCTCACTGCTACGGAGCAGACCTTGCTTCGGGTAAGCGAGTAAACGTCGGCGAGGCAGTCGGTATTATCGCTGCTCAGTCTATCGGTGAGCCCGGTACGCAGCTTACAATGAGAACCTTCCACTCGGGAGGTGTCGCAGGTTCGGATATCACCCAGGGTCTTCCCAGAGTTGAAGAGCTCTTTGAGGCAAGAACTCCCAAGAAACCCGCGGTCATGACAGAGCATAGCGGTGTAGTTCATATTCACGCGGGAGAGGTCGCAAACGTAAACAACGTTACAATACGCTCCGAGGAGACAGGCGAGCTTGTTGAGTATCCTATCCCCTACGGAATGAGACTGACTGTAGCTGACGGTGATACTGTTGTCAAAGGTCAGGCGCTGACAGAGGGTAACAAGGCTCCTTCGGATATTATGAATATTTTGGGACTTGACGCAGTATATGAGTATATCATCAAGGAGATACAGAAGACCTACCGTTCTCAGTCGGTTAACGTAAACGATAAGCACATTGAGATAATCGCCCGTCAGATGACGAGAAAGATCCGTGTCGAAGAAGGTGGAGATACAGATCTTCTTGTGGGAGCGCTTGTTGATATCAATGAATTTGAGGAAGAAAACAACAAGGTTCGGGCAAGAATTGACGCGGGAGAAGGCGAGCTTACGCTTGCTGAAGGCTCGGTCATGCTTCTCGGTATCACAAAGGCATCTCTTCAGACCGAGTCCTTCCACTCGGCGGCATCCTTCCAGGAGACCACAAAGGTGCTTACTGATGCGGCTATCAAGGGTAAGGTCGACAATCTGCTTGGACTTAAGGAAAACGTTATTATCGGTAAGCTCATTCCCGCAGGAACGGGCATGGGTTGTTACCAAAATGTTGATGTTGAGCCCACACAGAAGGAAGAAGAATCCGAAGCTATCTGAGGATAAAATTAAAATAGTAAAAATCAAAGCCATCGGTTAAACCGATGGCTTTTGATTTGTAGAATATTTATGAGAAATACGGTCAAAAGTTGCAAATTAATAGTGCAATGATTAAGATTTGAACATATTGCACAAAAATATCAACAAAATTTCGACAAACAAAATACAAATTAACTTGATTTTTTTTATACATTATGGTAGAATAAGTATAATAGTATATTTTTGGCTAAGGAGAAAAGTCTTAACGAAAAGTGTAAATAAACTGATTTTGAAAGTATAACAGAACGGAGGGAATAATGGAAAATAATTTTAATAAAATTTTTTTCAGAGTTTTGCGCTCTGAAATAGAGAATGAGCCATTACCCTGCGAAGTTATATCGAGTATTTCTTATAATACCTTAGACGCTATATATAATCTTGCAAAGCGTCACGATTTGACACACTTGTTTGCCGAGGTATTATGGGAGAATAAAGTTTTTGACACTTTTCCCGATGCTAATCCAAAGTTTCAAGAGAAATGGGGCATGGCGTGGTATCGTTCGGAACGAACATATTATGCGTATGAGCAGATATGCGTCGTGCTTGAAGAATCGAAAATTGATTTTGTCCCATTGAAGGGTATGGTCATAAGAGGGTATTATCCTCGTCCAGAAATGCGAATAGGCTGTGATATTGATATACTTATCCGTGAGAGGGATATAGACAGAGCAACCGATATTTTAATAGAACGGTTAAACTGTAAAAACAACGGAAAAGGAACTCACGATATACAGTTATTTACCGACGATAATGTACATATTGAGTTGCACTACAGCTTAATTGAAGAAAATTTCAGCAAAGAATGTTTTTCTGTTCTACGTGACGTTTGGAGTTATATCAAAGTAAGTGAGACATATAAAAAAGAATTGACAGATGATATGCTTTATTTTTACCATATAGCGCATATGGCGAAACATTTTTCTAGGGGTGGATGCGGAATTCGTCCTTTTTTGGATATATATTACCTGAAAAAAGCGAACGTAAATATTAGGTCTCAAGCAACAGAGCTATTAAAAGAAGCGAATCTTGAAATTTTTGCGGATAAGTGTGAGCAGTTAGTTAATGTGTGGATAAACGGAGCAGAATACGATGCTTTGATGCAGATTATGGAAAATTACGTTTTGTTCGGCGGTGTATACGGTAATCTTCAAAATAAAGAAATTTCGGAAATAGTTAAATTAGGCGGAAAGCTTCGTTACTATATGTCTAAGGTGTGGAAGCCTTATGACGATTTGGCTTTTCAATATCCTTCGCTTAAAAAGAGAAAGTGGTTACTGCCTTATTATCAAGTGTGTCGTTGGGGAAGGTTGATTTTTAAGGGAGGTGCCCAAAAGACAATTAAAGAAATCGGACTTGATGGAGATATTTCCATGCAGAGGAAAAACATTTCGATAATGCTTCGTGAATTGGAATTGTAAAAATATTAAATTACAGGCATAGCTGAAGTTATAGTTTTGATTTTTGTGATATCGCTTTTGTCTTACAACATAATAAATTATATCTATCTTTATCGGCTCGGGTATGAAAATGCCTGAGCTGAGCTTTTGCAATGGGGTGTTATAGGGCAAAATATAGTCAAAACTCGCAAATGCAGAGTAAAAAAAATCTGCAAATTGTGCAAAACGCAGAAATTTTGCGGTAAAAATAATGCTTCTTGACAAAAATAAAGGCAAATGATATAATATACTGTAACCGTTTGCCGATAGGCGGCGGACAAAAGCGACAGTTGCGCCGGCAATAGCTGCGTGTCTGTATATAAACATTAAATTTGCAAGAAGGAGGAAGAAAAGAAGAATGCCAACCTTTAACCAGCTCGTCAGACAGGGTCGTAAGGACAAGACTTACAAGTCTAAAGCTCCCGTTCTTCAGAAGGGCTTCAACTCTCTGAACAACGCTTATATCGATCAGGCTGCACCTCAGAAAAGAGGCGTTTGCACGAAGGTTTCGACTACCAGCCCTAAGAAGCCTAACTCGGCTCTCCGTAAGATTGCCAGAGTAAGACTTACAAACGGACTTGAGGCGACGACCTACATTCCCGGTATCGGCCATAACCTTCAGGAACACTCAGTTGTCCTCATCAGAGGCGGAAGAGTACGTGACCTGCCCGGTGTTCGTTACCATATCATCCGTGGCGCGCTTGACGCTCAGGGTGTTGCAAACCGTAACCAGAGCCGTTCTAAATACGGCGCAAAGGCTCCTAAGAAGAAATAATCTTCGGGAGAAAAAAGGTATAAAGCAATAAAAGCCGTCTGAAGTGTTACAGTAAATTTAATGTTTATGTGCAACCACAGCGCGCGCTTACAGAAGAATGCTTTTGAGTACCAATGATTTCATAAATTTGATGAAGGAGGGAAGTACAGTGCCGAGAAGAGGTCGTATATCCAAAAGAGACGTATTGCCGGATCCTATGTACAATTCTAAGCTCGTAACGAAGCTTATCAACAACATTATGTACGACGGCAAGAAGGGCGTTGCCCAGACAATCGTCTATGATGCATTTGCAGCAATCGAAGCCAAGGTAGGAGAAAATCCCCTTGACGTATTTACAGCAGCTCTCGAAAACGTAATGCCGGTTCTTGAGGTTAAGGCTCGCCGTGTGGGCGGTTCTACCTATCAGGTTCCGATGGAGGTAAGAGCAGAACGCCGTCAGACTCTTGGTCTGCGTTGGCTCGTCGCTTACTCCAGAACTCGTGGAGAGCGCACTATGGCAGAGCGCCTTGCAGCAGAGATAATCGATGCAAAGAACAGCATGGGCGGAGCTTTCAAGAAGAAAGAAGAGACCCACCGTATGGCTGAAGCAAACAAGGCGTTTGCGCATTACAGATATTAATCTGTGTGTCATTAATAGTACAAAAATAAGGAGAACAATTAATGGCAAGAGAGTATACACTTGAGAAAACAAGAAATATCGGTATCATGGCTCACATCGATGCCGGTAAAACAACAACAACCGAGAGAATTCTTTTCTACACCGGTAAGACTCACAAGATAGGTGAGACTCACGAGGGTGCGGCTACCATGGACTGGATGGTTCAGGAGCAGGAGAGAGGTATTACTATCACTTCCGCTGCTACCACCTGTTTCTGGGCTCACTCCAAGTATCACGATGATCCCGCGGCGGTAAAGGAAAACACACACAGAATCAACATCATCGATACTCCCGGACACGTTGACTTCACAGTTGAGGTTGAGCGTTCGCTTCGAGTTCTTGACGGTTCTGTAACCGTTCTTTGCGCTAAGGGAGGCGTTGAGCCTCAGTCTGAGACCGTATGGCGTCAGGCTGATAAGTACGGTGTACCGCGTATGGCGTACGTCAACAAGATGGACATCACGGGCGCGGATTTCTACCGTGTTGTTGGTATGATGAGAGACAGACTCCACGCTAACGCAGTTCCGATACAGTTGCCTATAGGTAAGGAGATGACCTTTAAGGGAATCATCGACCTTATGACGATGGAGGCTGACGTTTACTACGATGACCTTGGTAAGGATATGAGAGTGGAAGAGATTCCCGCTGATATGAAGGAGCTTGCCGAGGAATACCGTGAAAAGATGATAGAGTCTATCTGCGAGACAGACGAGGAGCTTATGGAGAAGTACTTCGGCGGTGAGGAGCTCACCATCGACGAGCTTAAGGCGGCTCTTAGAAAGGCTACTATCGCTAACCAGATAGTTCCCGTTGTTTGCGGAACTTCTTACAGAAACAAGGGCGTGCAGAAGCTGCTTGACGCAGTGCTCGACTATATGCCTGCTCCTACCGATATCCCCGCTATCAAGGGTGTAAATCCCGAGACCGAGGAAGAGGACGAAAGAAAGGCTTCCGATGACGAGCCATTCTCCGCGCTTGCGTTCAAGATAATGACCGACCCGTTTGTTGGAAAGCTCTGCTCCTTCCGCGTATATTCGGGTAAGATCGAAGCAGGTTCTACTGCTTACAACTCCACAAAGGGATCCAGAGAGCGTTTCGGACGTATCCTTCAGATGCACGCAAACGACCGTAAGGATATAGACGTATGCTACAGCGGTGATATCGCGGCTGTATCGGGCGTAAAGAACACCACAACGGGTGACACATTCTGCGACGAAAAGCATCCTATAATCCTTGAGAATATGGAATTCCCCGAGCCCGTTATCAGCGTTGCTATCGAGCCTAAAACTCGCGCGGGTCAGGAGAAGATGGGCATAGCTCTTTCTAAGCTTGCTGAGGAAGACCCCACCTTCCGTACCTACACCGATGAGGAGACAGGTCAGACTATCATCGCAGGTATGGGTGAGCTTCACCTTGAGATTATCGTAGACAGACTTCTCCGTGAGTTCAAGGTAGAGGCAAACATCGGTAAGCCTCAGGTTGCATACAAGGAGACCATCAGAGCGAAGGTCGACCACGAGTGCAAGTATAAGAGACAGTCCGGTGGTTCAGGTCAGTACGGTCACGTTAAGATCATACTTGAGCCCAACGAGCCCGGTAAGGGATATGAATTCATCAACGCTGTTACCGGAGGCGCTATTCCGAAGGAATTCATCGAGCCTGTTAACCAGGGAATTCAGGGCGCTATGCAGAACGGTGTTCTCGCAGGCTACAACGTTGTTGACGTAAAGGTAACGCTTTACGACGGTTCTTACCACGAGGTAGACTCATCCGAGATGGCGTTTAAGATCGCAGGATCTATGGCGTTCAAGGAGGCTATGAGAAAGGCTAATCCCGTACTCACAGAGCCTATCACAAAGGTCGTTACTATAGTTCCCGATGAGTATCTCGGAACTGTTATGGGCGGCTTCAACTCTCGCCGCGGACAGATTCAGTCTATGGAATCGGCAAACGGCGTTCAGGAGATAACGGCAATGGTTCCGCTGTCCGAGATGTTCGGATACGCAACAGACCTTCGTTCTATGACGCAGGGTCGTGGCGTCTACTCTATGGAACCCAGCCACTTTGCAGAAGTTCCTAAGTCTATTCAGGAACAGATCGTTACTGCAAGAGC
>JAZQWY010000062.1:0-10266 GCA_045632545.1 Eubacteriales bacterium
GTCGTGTTCGTTGACGACATGATACCCGAAGGCACTCAGATAAAGTAAATAGACGTAACGAAAATTACGCCCGAAGGTCACGTGTGACCTTCGGGCAATTTCGTTACAAACTTTCATTATATGCAGTAATATACGGTATGACAACAGGGCGCTCTCATTTGAGAGCGCCCTGAACGTTTTTGAACGTTTAATTATTTCTTCTGAATGACGGTACCGCCTGTGAGCTGAATCATCTTGATAGCCTGAACAGAGAAGCTATTAGCCTCAACTGTCAAATGATGCTTGTTAAGATGTCCGCTAGCCAATACCTTAAGTCTTCCTGTCTTGGCGGGAACAAGCTGCTTCTCAATAAGGGTTTCGAGGTTTACTGTGTCTCCCTCGGAGAAATGCTCGTTGATATCGCCGACATTGACGATAGCCTTAGGACCTGTGGAAGGCTCTGTTGCATCGTTTTCTACAACAACGACTGCGGCAAGAGCGTCATCGTCTGTCATAAGCTCGTCAACCTCTTCGACCGTAACGTCGTCTACCTCTTCGGGTACAACAACGGGAACGATGGGGTCGGGCTCGGGCTCAGGCTCAACTATAGGCTCGGGCTCTGTTGCTGGAGGAGGCGTATTGTCATCGTCGTTCTTCTTGGACTTGATTATGAAGAAGATTACAAGAGCGATTATTATAATCGCGATTATAATGAGTATCCACCACAGCCAGCTACATCCCTCATCAACAGGGGAGATTGCGGTGTATATTGCGTTGACAGTAATGTCAGCTGCGCCGAGTGTGTAAGCTTCCCACTTGCCCGTGTAACCTTCCTTAGCGGGAACGGCGGGCTCGGCAATCGATTTATCCTCTACCGTGAAGGGGATCTTAGCTACTTCCTTGCCGTCAGCTACGAAGGTTGCGGTGTAGATAACGGGTGTGTAGGTAGCGTTGATGTATATCGTGTCTCCCTCTGCGGGAATCTTGAGCTCGTATTCCTCCCAAGCGCCTGCGTAACCAAGCTTTTCGGGAACAGGAGGCTCTGTGATAGATTCTGTCTCAACGGTGAATTGAACGGGCTCTCCTACCTGAGTGCCGTTAGCCATAAATACTGCGTAGTAGGTTTTAGCGGTGTAGAGAGCGTTGACGTATATCTTATCTCCCTCTGCGGGAATCTTGAGCTCGTATTCCTCCCAAGCGCCTGTGTAACCAAGCTTTTCGGGAACAGGAGGCTCTGTGATAGACTCTGTCTCAACGGTGAATCGAACGGGTTCTCCTACCTGCTTATTGTCAGCCATAAATACTACGAAGTAATTGATAGTCGCATAATCGAGGTTTACGGTAAGTCTCTTTTCTGTGTTGAGAGTGAAGTCTTCCCACTTTGTAACGTATCCTGCTCTGTCATATCCCTCGGGGATAGCGGGAACAGCGATAGAATCCGCGCCGTATACGTAGAATACCGTGTCAACGATATTGCCGTTTGCTACGAACTGTACCGAATAGAGATCGTTACTGTAGAGCTTAACGTCAAACGCGGGCATTACGTCGGTATTCGTCGTATCTCCGAAACAGAATCCGGAAGAAACGTCTCCGAGAGCGTCAACAGTGTCGAGCACGTCAAGGGATACGCCTGCGGGTAACAGTGTCTTGTAAGTAGAACCGTCAGCGAGCATAAGCTCGAGCTCATACATATTGTATACAGTGAAATCTGTAGACAGTGTGTAGGAGAGAACGGTGGAATTGAACATCAGCTTAACTTCCTCGGGAAGCGAGATGTAACGGTTTATGAGTTCGTAGAAGTCAACCGATGCGCCAACCGATGCTGAGAAGTTACCGCTTGCGTTATAGAAATCAAGTATCTCGGCGTTGCTCAGATTTTCGGGTATCTTGTCTATAAGCGCGAGTGCTTTGTTTTGAAGCTTAATTGCTGTGTCTACGCTTGCGAAGCTGTCGATTATCTCGTCAACTCTAGCCTTAGCGTTTGATATCTTTACCTGAAGATCGGATGGGGAGAGTCTTGCCTTGGAGTTGTATACGCCAAATCTCTCATCTATCTCCGCATAAGCCTTTTCCTTGATTTCGTTCAGCTTATCCTTAAGCGCGTCAACGACGGTAGCTATCTCGTCCTTGGAAATTCCCGCGATAACGGCTCTCGCGTCCTCGATGGAAAGGGTGGGGAGCATTATCAGCTTCTCTTTGAGAGTATCGGGTATTCTGTCAGACTCAAGCGCCTTTGCGTAAAGGTTTGTAACTACTGTGGGTACTGCTATTTGAAGGTCGATGTCGCCATTGTCGGAAACGTCGAGCTGGAAGTTATCCGCGTAGTTCTGCATCAGCTTCTGAAGGTTGGAGGGATCTCCAAGGAAGCCGAGCTCAACGCCGTAAGCAAAGTGCTCACCCGCGATGTCTATTTCAACTACGTACTTAGCGAATATATCGTCCTCGCCAAGCTCAAGGAAGGCGTTAACGTCGGGTATCGCGCGAAGCGTCTGAATGATTATCTTGTTGAGGTCGAACGAACCCGTTTCGTATATTGTCTCGCCGTTGAGGGATATATCCTCTACCTCCGTAAGAAGTATGGTGAGAGTTTTACTTACTATAGTCTTTGCGAGCTGCTTAACGTCGGGCCATTTGCTCTTGGCGTAATCGAGTATGTCAAGCGCGACTTGCTTATAATCGATTGCCTTGGTAATGTCGGGGGCGCATTCTTTTACAAGGGTCTTTATATTGTCGGTGCCAATAGCATTGATTATTGCTTTGAGTTCCTCGTTTGTATAAAGCTTAAGAAGGTTGGAGTATCCGCCTGCGGCGTCGACAAGGTCAGCCATGTCAACGTACTTAGCAAGTCTGGAAACGCCGACGATGTCGATTATCTCGTCTCTGTCGAAGAAGGAGATGAGATTCGCATATCCGGCGCAGAGATCTGCGATCTCGTCAACGGTAACGAAGTCGTTGCTGACGAGTGCGGAGTATCCGCCGAGTGCGTTTACTATATTGTTTTGACCTTTGCTTACGTCACCATTTCCATAGTAGTAGAATACTTTAGAAATGCCGACCTGCTTGACGAGATCTGCAACGTGACCATGAATGAGGTGTCTGCAGTTGTTTATTCCGATAGCTTCAACTATCTTTTCAGGATCTACAACATCAAATATTCTGCTGTAAGCTTCGGTGTTTGTGGTAAGCTCGTTTTTGATAGCAGTTTCAAGGCTGAATGCGAGAGATTCGAAATCGGTGGGCTTGATATGCTTCCAGTAATCCGCAACTGTGGTCTTAGCGCGCATCTCTGCCGCAAACATCTTCTTTGCATCATTGCTTGCAAGCACTGCAGCCTTGATCACGTCGGGATCGGGAGAGGTTACCGTGATGAGGTTCGCGTTGTACATTTTCAGTGCAAAATCAAGAGTAACTACTTTGGTAACGATGTCGTTATCGGTGAAGATGCTGTTAACGAACTGCTCATTCGCCATAAGAGAACTGAGAGTATCGTCGGTTACAAATCCTGCGATATCGTCATCGGTGAATATCTGTCTGAAGTTAGTCTGAGTGATAACCTTCTTCTCTACGAGAGAGTGGATAACAGCCTCTGTGAGCAGGTAGCTCTTGATCTCGGGAATATTTACGAGCGCTTCGTCGACAGCTTTGTCCTTAATGAACATATTGAATGCTGCGTCGTTTTCCTGGCTTGTGAAGTAATTCTCGAGAATTGTTACAGCGGACTCATTTGCCATGATACGGTTTACCACCGTGTCTTTTGCCGCAAACTCCGTGATCTTCGGACCGTATTCCGACTTCATGATGGCGTTAACTACCTCATCATTTACCAGCGCGACGAACTGAGCCTTTATAGCTTCGTCCTCCATAAGGTCGTCAACGAGAGAAGTGTTGTCTATGACGTTCTGTATAAACTCGTCTGTGAGGACCTTGTTCTCTAGATTCTCATTGAGTGCGAGCTCTATTGCTTCGTCAGTGAGAAGCTCGTTGAATTTATCCGTGTCGATAGCGGAGAGTATATCCTCAACGGGAACGAGATCGACTATCTCCTGGATAGTGAAGATGTCCAGCAACATATCGAAGGAGAAATACTTTCTCACAATGTTGATGGGCAGGTCTCTCACCATAGCCTTGAGATCGTCCACGGTTATATAGTTCGCCGCAAGCTCTCTCAGGTCGTCAAGCGTGACCTCTTTTCCTTTCGCTAATGTGTCGAGGACGTCTGAGGGGATAAACTCCAACAGCTCCTCTTTAGTAAGATCCCCGTCCTTTAGTATTCCGTGGATCTTATCGGGGTTTACCCTTATGGATAAAACGCCGTCTTTGTACGAGACCGAATAATAGTCATCATTTTCGGTCGCGGTGTTCGGTGCCGAAACTGAGAGCGCCGAGACGCTAAGGCAAGAAGATGCCAGCATCACGATAGCCATCATAACGACAACGATACGAGAAAACAAATTCTTTTTCATGCCATTGTCACCTACTTCGTTAAATTTTGTTTTAATTGAAAATATTTTGATTACCAATTAAATATATATAATTCTACCACTTTAAAGCAAATAAGTCAAGAGCTTTCTTAATAATTTATCGCGATTTATCGCACTCAAAAAAGTCGAAAAAAGTCATTTTGCATAAAGAGGAGATTTGGGGCGAGATACGTGTGAAATAGGGTGAAATCGAGGATTTACGGATCGCTTGCGCCGTGCGCGCTTGAAAGCAAAAGTTGTTTAAGTAAAGACAAGGCTGGGGATTTATAAGTTGAAAATTACAATTATTCAAATATAAATGCAAAAAATTATATTGATAAAATTATTAAAAATACTGATATATAGAAATTATTAAAAAATAAATAATATAAAACATCACTAAATAAATGAGCTGTATTTTATAAAAATAATTTTTGCTTTGCGGCATTTGAAGAAATTTTCATACCGAGTTGGAGAAGGTTGGAAATGTTGTTGATTTTTTACCGCAAGTCCAAGTTTATTATGAAGAATATGTACTTTGCCTTATCGCGAGGCGCAAATATTTGTATATTTTGACAAAATGCTTGATTGCGTGTAAATAATTCTTGACTTTGTGCGAAATGTATGATATATTATTTAATGTATAATTTCGGTGAGGTGTAAATCTGCCGACAATAACTAAATTTTTTAGAGGTGACGAAAATGAAAAAAACTATTTGCAAGGTACTTGCGCTGTGTGTTTGTCTGACTATGCTTGCGGCTTGCTTCGTAGGCTGTAAGAAAAACGCGGACACTTACGTTATAGGCGCGACAGGTCCTCTCTCCGGCGACGCTGCAAGCTACGGTCTTTCAGTTCAGAAGGGCGCTCAGCTTGCTGTTAAGGAGATCAACGCGGCAGGCGGTCTCAACGGTGTAAACTTCACGTTTGAGATGTATGACGACGAGGCTAAGGCTGACAAGGTTACTGACGGATACAACGCTCTTCTCTCTAAGGGTATGAAGGTTTCCATCGGTAGCGTTACTTCAGGCGCATGCCTTACTTTCGCGGAGCAGTCCAAGGCAGACAATCTCTTCTTTATCACTCCATCCGCTTCTGCGGACGGCGCTATCGCGAACTCCAACGGCTACAGAATCTGCTTCGGCGACCCTGACCAGGGTAAATATGCGGCTGAGGCTCTCGCCGCAAGCTATAACAAGATAGGCGTTATCTACAATAACGACGACGCTTATTCAACAGGTCTTCTTGGCGGTTTCGAGGCTAAGATGGCCGAGCTCGACAAGGCTGATGCTTACGTAAAGAAGCTCTTCACAGATCAGACCAAGACCTCTTTCGGTACACAGGTAAGTGAGCTTAAGAGCGCAGGCTGTGATGTTATCTTCCTTCCCATTTACTACCAGGAAGCTTCTCTCATCATCGGTGAGGCTAACACACAGGCTTACGACGTTGATTTCTACGGCTGTGACGGTATGGACGGTATCGTAAAGCACGTTGCTGATAACGCGGCTCTTTCCGAGCAGATAAAGGGACTTAAGTATCTCGCTCCTATTGACGTTAACAGCACTGATGAAAAGATCAAGAGTTTCGTTGACGCTTACAAGGCTGAGTACAACGGGGAAATTCCCGACCAGTTCGCTGCTGACGCTTACGATGCGGTATACGTAATATTTGAGGCTATGAAGAAGGCTGAGGTCAACGACGTTAAGATCGAGGCTTCTGCTCTTTGCGATAAGATCACCGCTGTTCTTCAGGGTGGCTTTGAGTTCAAGGGCGTTACGGGAACTATGACTTGGAACGAGGGCGGAGCTGCTGTTAAGGCGCCTGTTACCATCGAGATCAAGTAAGACAGACAAAGTATTCATAACAATGGATTTTATGCACAGCCGTTGGGAGCATATGCCAGCGGCTGTGCTAAAGCGTATTTATGGCGGCTGCCTTTTATGGCGTCGCAGACGGGGAAGCTCTCAGGCTTTGCCGAGTTTTTAGGTTATTAACGTTTTTAAGGTTGCATAGCCGAAATTTTTCCTGTATTTATATTGTGTCGGCAATAGTGCCGAAGGCTTTGTTATCTTTGCAAATGCTTTTTGAAAGGCAAGGTTTATTTAATGGATATCATCAATACCTTGATAAACGGAGTGAGTATGGGCGCGGTATACGCCATGATCGCTCTGGGATATACTATGGTTTACGGAATTGCCAAAATGCTTAATTTCGCCCATGGCGACGTTATTATGGTGGGTTCGTATCTCATTTTTGTTATAATGCAGACCTTGGGCAATCCCTTCGTTGCCATCGCGGTGGCGATAATCGGCTGTTCGCTCCTTGGTATGATTATTGAAAAGGTGGCGTACAAGCCGCTAAGAGGTGTTGCCTCTCTTGCCGTGCTTATCACGGCTATCGGCGTAAGCTTTCTTCTGCAAAGCTTAGCGCAGCTTATATTTACCGTAACTCCCAAGCAGGTTCCTCTTTTTAATTTCAAGGCACTCGTGCTTGGCGGATTTACTATTAAAACTCAGACACTTATAACACTTGTGATTGGAGTTGTCGTTATGATAGCTCTAACGGTGTTTGTCAATAAATCCAGAACGGGACGCGCTATGCTCGCGGTCAGCGAGGACAGAGATGCGGCTCAGCTTATGGGCGTAAATATCAACAGAACGATAGCTATAACCTTTGCTATCGGTTCGGCTCTTGCGGCGGTCGCCAGCGTTTGTTATCTGTTCATTACCCCTACCACCAACCCGACCTTCGGCGCGATGCCGGGTATCAAGGCGTTCGTTGCGGCTGTGCTTGGCGGTATCGGCTCGATACCGGGCGCGGCTATCGGTGGAATAGTCCTCGGCGTGATCGAACAGTTTGCGCTTAAGTATGAATTTATCGCGCCGTATTCCGATGCTATCGTGTTTGGTATACTTATAGTAGTTCTTCTTGTTAAGCCTACGGGGCTTCTTGGTAAGAAGCGCCACGAGAAAGTGTAAGGTGTAACAATGAAAAGAAAACTTTTAGAAAACAAATCACTTATTTTCGTTGCTGTTCTGGCGCTCGTATTCGGCATTCTTTGCAGCGCGGGTGTTATCACTAAATCAACACCTGTGGTTCAGCCGGACCTTCTTACGCAGATAGCGTATACTATGATAATGGTAGTGTCGCTCAATCTGGTAGTAGGTTTTTTGGGTGAGCTCTCGCTCGGACACGCAGGTTTTATGTATATAGGAGCTTACGTTTCGGGACTGTTTATGTATTACGCGAAGGCTCTTATCCCCGCGGCGTTGCTACGCTTCGCTATAGCGATGCTCTTGGGGGGACTTGCGGCGGCTTTGTTCGGATTTATTATCGGACTTCCAGCGCTTAGATTAAGAGGTGACTACCTTGCTATCGTTACCCTTGCGTTCGGCGAGATAGTAAGAGGAGTTATAAAGAATATCAAGGTAGGAGATTTTATTACAAACCCCGCAATAGGATTTTCTATAAAATCAATGACAACGAGCTATTCAAAATGGTTGTATCTTATAGCATTAATAATGGTGCTCGTCACTATATTCTGCGTTCAAAATCTCGTTAAGAGTAAGCACGGAAGAGCTATAACGGCTATTCGTGATAACGAGATAGCCGCGAGAGCTATGGGGACTAATATTACCTATTATAAGCTCATAGTATTTGCTATCGCGGCGTTCTTTGCGGGTATCGCGGGAGCCATCTTCTCGAGCTATACCACGGTAAGCTACGCGACATTTAGCTATAACTACTCTATTGAGATACTTGTTATGGTGGTGCTCGGCGGAATGGGTAGCATATTTGGAAGCCTTATTTCTTCCATAGTTATCGTGTTTATAAACGTTCAGCTTCGTTCTGTTCTTACGGGAAATCTCGCGGGACTTAAATATTTTATTTACGCTATAATTCTTATCGTGATGATGATAGTGACGTCCTCGCCAAAGCTCAAGCCTTTCCGCGAGAAGTACAATCTTCGCGCGCTGACGGCGAAGATTTTTGGCAAAAAGAAATCTGCCGCGGCGGATAGCCAGGCTGACACAGAAAAGGAGGAGGCTTGAGATGGCAGATATAAATGATAACAGAGAAGTAGTTCTCAAGGCCGACCACCTTTGCATACAGTTCGGAGGTCTTAAGGCTGTTGACGACGTTAACCTTGAGATAAAGCAGGGTGAGCTTTACGGACTTATCGGTCCTAACGGCGCGGGAAAGACCACGGTATTCAACCTTCTTACAGGTGTGTATAAGCCTACCTCGGGAAGATTTTATCTCTGCGGAGAAGACCTTACGGGAAAAGCTCCCGCTGAGGTCAACAAAAAGGGAATAGCGAGGACATTCCAGAATATCAGACTTTTCGGTAACCTTACGGTAATCGAGAACGTTATGGTGGGACTGTCTAATCAGATACGGTGCAGTATCGTTGAGTCGATATTACGTCTCCCAAGACACAAGCGCTCAGAGAGCGAATTTTACGATAGAGCCTTGGAGTTGCTCAAGGTGTTCAAGTTGGACGAATATAAGGATCATCTGGCATCCAATCTTCCATACGGAAAGCAGAGAAAGCTTGAGATAGCGAGAGCTATGGCTACAAATCCAAAGCTTTTGCTTCTTGACGAGCCCGCGGCGGGAATGAATCCCAACGAGACTCAGGAGCTTATGGACGTTATAACCTTTATCCGTGAAAAATTCAATATTACGATACTTCTTATAGAGCACGATATGCGCCTTGTGGGAGGAATATGTGAAAAACTCACCGTGCTGAACTTCGGCACCGAGCTTGCCAAGGGCGATACGGCAGAGGTCCTCAACAACCCCGAGGTCGTCAAGGCTTATATTGGAGAATGATCGGAATATTTTCTAAGAAAGGAATTTTATCTATATGTCGGAACGTTTACTTGAAGTAACCGATCTTGAAGTATATTACGGTGTTATAAACGCGCTCAAGGGAATAAGCTTTCACGTCGATAAGGGAGAGATAGTTTCTCTTATCGGAGCGAACGGTGCGGGAAAGACCACCACGCTCCACACGGTTACGGGACTTATCCGTCCGCGAAACGGAAGTATTGTGTATAAGGGCGTAGACATCAGACATACCCCCGCCTACAAGATAGTTTCTATGGGAATGGTCCACGTTCCCGAGGGAAGAAGAGTTTTTCAGAACCTGACGGTATATGAAAATCTTCTTATGGGCGCGTATTCGCAGAAGGATAAGGAACGTATCGCGCAGAATATGGAGCTTGTGTTCAAGCAGTTCCCGAGACTTGAGGAGAGACGCCGTCAGCTTGCGGGCACTCTTTCGGGCGGTGAGCAGCAGATGTTGGCTATGGGGCGCGCGCTCCTTGCAGACCCTGAGCTTATAGTTCTTGACGAGCCCTCTATGGGACTTTCACCTCTGCTTGTGTCTGAGATATTTGATATCATCAAGACCTTCAGGGAAGCGGGAAAGACGGTGTTGCTTGTTGAGCAAAACGCAAAGAAAGCTATGTCTATCTCGGACAGAGTATATGTTCTTGAAACAGGAAGCATAATAACAGAGGGTAAGGCTTCCGAGCTTATTAACGACGAACGTATAAAGAAGGCTTATCTCGGTGAATAAAAATTAAATTTGCCAAAGTCATTGACAATTTAAGGAATATGTGGTATATTGATAATACCGTGAGGGAGTAGTTTACACGCAAGTGCGATAAAGTCAACATCATGGCTTCGTGCCTGGCTTTGTCTTAATTTACGAGACTCATGTACGTTCTAAGTACATGAGTCTTGTTTTTTACCATATAATTAATTCGCCATATAGGCAGAAAGGAACTTTATGAAATTTCATCTTGAAGAAAAAGAAAC
>JAZQWY010000063.1:0-6973 GCA_045632545.1 Eubacteriales bacterium
GCAAGATATTCGTACCTCGCCCTCGACTGCGCCACATAATACGCCACCTGCTGTTCGGGGTATTCTTTCACCGTGGCGTTCTCAACGACCTTCAGCCATACCGCTTCCCCCTTCTTCGTATCCGACGACGCGAGGGTTATATTCATTCCTTTATAGTCTCCAAGCGCTACGTAACGCGAGATATCAACGGAAGCAAAATCCATAGCCTCAGCGTCAACGCCCACCGTGGTCTGCGCTCCGCCTCCCGCATTCTTATTGCATGAAAAAAGAAAAACGGACAACGACGTAATAATCACAAGTAAAATTGCAATCCTTCTCAAAAGCTCATCACCTCTTTTATAATTATACCATATAAATACGATTATTGAAAGTACTTTTCAGAAAAAAGAAAAAAGACTTCGACAACAGATATCTGTTAAAAATCGAAGTCTTTTATCCGACAGAAGTTCCTGAAAATCAGTCATTCTCAACCTTGAGTACTTCCTGTCCCTTGTAATATCCGCATGATTTACAAACGCGGTGGGTTCTAACGAGCTCTCCGCACTTGGGGCACTTTGTCATGCCGGGCAGTTCAAGCTTCCATGTGCTCGAACGTCTCTTATCTCTGCGTGCTTTAGATACTTTTCTCTTCGGTACTGCCATAATCTACACCTCCTTGAAGCGTGTAAAACACAACTTTCATTTATAATAATTAATTATTTTTGTCTTCGTCAAAGAATGTCTTAAGAATTGCCAACCGTGGGTCTATCTCCTTCGTGGGACAACCGCAATCTCCCTCCCTGCGGGGCTTCCCGCACTTAGGGCACATTCCGAGACAATCCTCCGTGCATAAAAGCTTTTTTGGAAATCCGAGAAGCAATTCCTCAGCAAGCTGTTCGTCTATATCCAGCATGCTGCCGTCAAGTACTGCGTACTCGTCGAAATGCTCGTCAAGCTGCTCATCGCTAAGCGTTCCCTCAGCAACGACAGTGCGTTCAAAGTCAAGAGAGAAAACTCCCTTCACGGGAGCAAGACATCTTGCGCACTCTCCGCGATAACCAAGCTCCGCTTTTAGCGTGAGCCTCATATATCCCGCGTTATCGGTAAGGCTGCCGACAACATGAGCATCGGTGTCAAACTCAATTCCATCAAGCGTTTGGGGCGAAAGCATATAGTCTATATCTATGCGTTCTGCCTCTCCTCTTAGCAGAGGACCTGCGTCAAGAACCATGTATACCTCCCGAGCTTTTTCGATTGACATAAAATGCGACATTAGATATTATAATATATTATTTTCAAATTGTCAATAGATTTTTGAAAATTATATTTATTTAGCCAAATAAAGAAAATACTATTTATTTTTGCGCGATTATATGATAAAATTAACATATATCTACTACTTGGAGATGTTATACTATGAAAAAGCTACGAGAATTTTCATACACCGAAAAAAAACTGACTGCGCTTCCACCTCGCCCTGAGCGTTCCAACAAAGGGGATTTCGGCAAAGTACTCTGCGTCTGCGGTTCATACGGAATGGCAGGAGCTTCATATCTCGCCGCGCTTGGAGCTTACCGCGCGGGCGCGGGGCTTGTTTATATCTTCGCCCCCGAGGAGAACAGAGTGATACTGCAAACGCTCATACCTGAGGCGGTCTTGCATCTGTATAACAGTGAAACCCCCGACACAGACAGTCTCATTCAAGCTATGGAGAACTGCGACGCTGTTGTTATGGGATGCGGACTTGGCAAGTCGCCTGTGTCGCTATCCCTACTCAAGTGCGTCTTGAGGAACTCCCGTGTTCCTACCGTCATTGACGCCGACGCGCTGAATCTCATAGCCGAGCACCCTTTTTTGTTGAAATATGCTAAAGGTCAGATAATAACACCGCATATCGGCGAGATGTCCCGACTGACAGGACTCTCTGTTGAGGATATACTCAACGACACCAAGAATACCGCCGCGCGATTTGCCGCTGAGCATTCTCTCGTATGCGTTCTCAAAGACCACGAGACGGCGGTCAGCGACGGCACGGATCGCATATATATCAACAAAAGCGGAAACAGCGGAATGTCCACGGGTGGCTCGGGCGATGTCCTCGTGGGGGTTATCGGCGCGCTCTGCGCGCAGAAGCATCTCGGCCTTTCTAATTTTGAAGCGGCAACGCTTGGCGTATACGTTCACGGTCTTGCTGGAGACAGAGCCTCAAAGCGCCTTGGTGAGTACGCAGTAATGGCAAGAGATATCGCGAACAATATAAAAATCGTGTAAAAAAATCTAACAAATACGAGAACTATGATGTTTCGGCTCATCATAGTTCTCTTTTAATTATTCTTCGTTATCGTTTTTTTGCTTTGGCTTTTTGAAAATGAAAAACATAAACACAGCACATGTAGGAACTGACAAAATCAATCCCAACAAGATTGAAGCAACAAGACAAGCAAAAAAGCCTCCCACAGCTAGACCTATTTTGTGCTTTATCGCACCGCATATAGCGGGAATCGCGCCGACTATCGCACCTGAAATAATAGAACCTATAATAGCTCCAAACATAAATGAGTCCATAATAAACTTCCTCCTGAAAATAAAAAAGTGCGCAACCGAAGTTACGCACCGAAAAACGCAAACTCCGATTGTCGCCAAACAAATCGAATAGAATTAGGGATAAATAATATATCCTTGTGCTCCTACCCATAGAATTTACGCTTTTACCAAATTCATAAAAATAGGATGCACAAAAGAAGGTATAGTATTCCTAAAAGAAAAATACCCCTAAATAATTATTCGATTTGTTTGGCAAAATTATTATACCACAAATATCTAATATTGTAAATAGTTTTTTCAAAAGAGAAATTATCGTCGAAATACTGTAAATGCAAAAAGCGCAGAATTCGCCTTTGATTTCTGCGCTTCTTTTTAATTAGTTAGTTTTCTTTTTGAAATACTGATAAAGATTACAGGGTATCATTCCGTTATAGAGCTTTCTTACCTTGTCGGCGCGTCTGCCGTAAAGGCTCTGGAAATTCTCGCAGGAAGTCAGGATATACACCTGCCACGGGTCAAATTCTGCAAAGACCTTACCCATTCGGCGATAAAGCTTCTCCGCCTCAGCCACGGTCATAAGTCGCTCACCGTATGGCGGGTTGCAGACGATAGTTCCGCGTCTGTCGGGTTTGGTAATAGTCTGCGCGTCGGCTTGAAAAAATCTCAGCGAATCAGCCACCCCAGCGCGCTTCGCGCTCTGCTTGGCAATATTTAGCACATCGCCGTCTATATCCGATCCCCACGCCTCAAATCCGCTGTCGGTTATTATATCTTCTCTCGCCCACTCCCGCGCTTCCTTCCAGACAGCCTCGCCTATCTGCGGGAATGTCTCGGCGGCGAAGCTTCTCTTAAGCCCCGGGGCTACGTTGCGCATCATCATCGCCGCCTCTATCACTATCGTTCCCGAACCGCAGAAGGGGTCCCAAAGCAGAACGTCCTCTCTCGGTCTTGACGTTGCGGCAAGGGCGGCGGCAAGTGTCTCACGCAGGGGCGCGGCTCCCGAATCGGGACGGTATCCGCGCTTGTGCAGAGGCGCGCCTGTGGTGTCTATCATAAGTGTGACCCTGTCCTTCAAAATGAAAAACTCAACCTGATATTTCGTTCCTTCCTCAGCAAACCATTTTACGCCGTATTTGTCTCCAAGGCGCTGGACTATCGCTTTTTTCACGATACTCTGGCAGTCGGGAATGGAGAAAAGCTTACTTTTTATAGCATGTCCCTTGACGGGAAAAGCGTCGTTCTTTCCCACAAACATTTCCCACGGCAAAGCCTTAGTTCCCTCGAACAGCTCCTCAAAGCTCTCCGCCGAGAAGCTTCCCATATTTATAAACACCCTCTCTGCGAAACGAAGCCTTATATTCGCGTCTGCCAAAGAGTTTTCGTCCCCCTCGAAATATATCCGTCCGTCTATAGTTTCAAGCCTTTTGCAGCCGAGGTTATCTATCTCCTCGCCAAGAAGCCTTTCAAGTCCAAAAAGACAGGTGGCAACTAATTGAAGTTTCATTCATATATCCTTTCAAGCAGTATCAAATCGATAGGATAATTATATATCATACGAAAGAAAATGTCAACAACAAGAGCGATTTCTTATTGGTACAAAAAATCAAAAAATTTATGCCCATTCTTTGCCGAAAAGCAAAGAATGGGCGTAAAAAACAATTAAAATTTTCTTCTTTACAACTTTCTCGCACAAGTAAGAAGGTTATATAAGCCTTAGCCATTCCTCCCGCGACGCGTCACTGGGCATACGCCAATCCCCTCTCGGGGAGAGCGATACCGAGCCGACCTTAGGACCGTCTGGCATACAGGAACGCTTGAACTGTTGGGAGAAAAAGCGTCTCACAAAATTCTCCAGCCACTTGCGAAGCACTTCGTCACTGTAAACTCCTGCGAATGCAACCTTTGCAAGTCTATACATCTTGTCCGGCGACATACCAAACCTTATCATATTGTAAAGGTAAAAATCGTGAAGCTCGTAAGGTCCTACGATATCCTCTGTTTTTTGAGCGATATTTCCGTCCTCGTCCGCCGGAAGCAACTCGGGACTTACGGGAGTATCGAGAATATCACGAAGCGTGTCGGCAAGTCTTGACTTGCCCTCGCTCTTAGACTTCTCCGCATACCAAGCCACGATATGTCTTACAAGCGTCTTTGGAACAGAGGCGTTCGCACCGTACATAGACATATGATCACCATTGTATGTCGCCCAACCGAGAGCCAGCTCGGAAAGGTCACCCGTACCGACAACAAGACCGCCTACCGCATTCGCAATATCCATAATGACCTGCGTTCTCTCTCTCGCCTGCGCGTTCTCGTAAACCACGTTCTTCACGCTCTCGTCGTGTCCTATATCGGCGAAATGTCTCTTTACCGATTCCCCGATATCAACGCAACGCAGCTCCGCGCCAAGCTCCTCACAGAGTATCTCTGCATTTGTGCGCGTTCTTCCCGTAGTACCGAAGCATGGCATCGTTACACCAACTATATCGGTACGCGGACGTCCAAGCAGATCAAGCGCCTCTGCCGCTACGAGAATGGCAAGGCAGGAGTCAAGTCCGCCCGAAATTCCTATAACGCATTTATTCGCGTAAGCGCGCTCTATCCTCTGCTTAAGTCCGTGAGCCTGAATAGACAGTATGCGTGAGCAACGCGTATCTCTCTCTTCGCTATTCTCAGGTATAAATGGATGCGCGTCTATCTCCCTTGTCAGCTCGGTCTCGGTAAGCTCCATAGAAAACTCAACTCTGCGGTATGCGCTGTTATCAAGAACGTGGGTATTTATACGTCTGCGCTCAAAGGCGAGCCGCTGAACATCTATCTCCGTTGCGATAAATTCACCCGCCGAGTAGTCAAACGGCTCTCTCTCGGAAAGGATTGCGCCGTTCTCGGCTATCATCGAATTTCCGCCGAAAACCATATCTGTAGTCGATTCGCCGTCTCCGCAGTTCGCGAAAATGTAAGCGCAGGAGCATTTTGCCGACTGGGTCTCAACAAGTAACTTACGGTATTTATCCTTACCCACCAGCTCGTTGGATGCCGATAGATTTGCAACTACCGTCGCTCCCGCCGAACAGTGCGCGTTAGATGGTGGAGCCGCCGCCCAAAGGTCTTCGCATATCTCCGCCGCTACCTTAAGCTCGGGAAGCTCCAGACAGGCGAATATCAGCTTAGTTCCAAAAGGAACGAGCTCGTCTCCTATTCGTATATCCTCATTGTTCTCGGGCGCGGGCGCAAAGCAACGAAGCTCGTAAAATTCTCCGTAATTTGGTATATAAGTCTTGGGAATAACGCCCAAAATTTGTCCTTTTTGACAAATTGCCGCGCAATTATAAATTTTATCATTGACAACAAGGGGCAAACCGACTATACTAATCATATCGGAGGCTTTCGTGTGCTTTGCGAAGCTTAGCAGCGCGCGGCGCGCAGAGCCAAGCAGTACGTCCGAGCAGAAAAGATCACCGCAGGTATAACCTGTTATAGAGAGCTCGGGATAAACGAGCACCTTCACCCCTGCCCTCTGAGCAAGATCGAAAATCCTTTTCATTTCGGTGACGTTTGCCTTGCAATCGGCAACCGTTACGTGAGGCGTTGCCGCCCCTACCTTTACAAATCCGTGTTTCATTCGAACACCCCTCAAATTATTACTATACGCTAATTATACCTTCTTTTCCTCAAAATTACAATACAGATTTTAATTTTTTTAATTAAGTTCAAAATTTTTCTCAATATTATATATAAAAACGCCGTTTACGGCACGGAGGATAAAAATATGGATGTCAAAAAAAATCTGACTATGCTTTGCGATTACTACGAGCTCACTATGGGCAACGGATACCTGAGGTCGGGTATTGGAGACAGAATTGTCTATTTTGACGTTTTCTACCGCAATAATCCCGACAACGGAGGATACGCTATCGCGGCAGGACTTGAACAAGTGATAGAATATATCAACGACCTGAAATTCACGGAAGAAGATATTGATTTTCTTCGGTCAAAGGGGTGCTTCTGCGAAGAATTTCTTGACTATCTGAGAAGCTTTAAGTTTGAGGGAGATATCTGGGCTATCCCAGAGGGCACAGTGGTATTCCCTGGAGAGCCTCTGATGATAGTTAAGGCTCCCGCGATACAGGCTCAGTTTATTGAGACATTCGTTCTTATGATGATAAACCACCAGTCGCTTATCGCCACCAAAGCATCGAGACTTGCAAGAGCCGCAAAGGGACGCCCTATCAGCGAGTTCGGTTCAAGACGCGCTCAGGGCGCTGACGCGGCTATGCTCGGCGCGAGGGCAGCTTATATCGGCGGTGTCGGCGCTACCGCCTGCACTATCGTTGACAGAGACTACGGCGTCCCCGCCACTGGTACTATGGCTCACTCCTGGGTGCAGATGTTTGAGAGTGAATACGAAGCCTTCAAGACCTACTGCGAGATATATCCCAATAACGCGACG
>JAZQWY010000064.1:0-16538 GCA_045632545.1 Eubacteriales bacterium
CTTTCGACAGCTCAGTTCCGCCTCTCTGCATCTGCGCTCAGCCGAGTTTTCGTCAATAGATGTATCTACTCGCAACCCCTCGGGGAGCGATGCCGCAAGTTCTGCCTCGTCATATTTTTCAAGCTGACGGCCGTCATTTTCGGCTATCCTGCCGTTGACCGATATCCTCCCCGATATCTCGTTCTTCTTATCAAGATATCCGCGTACGTCGGAAATCAGCCGAGCGATGCTCTCGCCCCGTTCCTCACGCGCTCTGCCGTATTGGATGAGTATCTCGTCTATATCCTTTTCAACTGACTCAAGACTTTCTTTAGCGTTCCTCACACGTCGCTCGCGCTCTTGGATATTTACGCGCTCTGTCTTGACTTTTTCCAGCTCATCAAAGCAATAGCCTACGCGGTTTTCGTAATTATCCGCGTTACAGCCTATCCCGACAAGCTCACTCCGAACGGCTTTCATTTCCTTCTGCGCCAACGCAAGCATAGCGCCACCAAGGACAGCCACCGCCGCTGAGATGCAGAGCAATAACCCGAGAAGCAGGAGGCTATCCGACAAAGCGGTCGCTATGACCTTAAATATCACCGCGGATACCACGCTTCCGGCAAGACATACAGCTCCCGCTATTTTCTTTTTTCCGGTTTTAGAAAGCTCGTCTGATATTCTCTCTATAAAGGTCTCCTTGCTTTCGCGCGCGGATATCTTCTCTGCCACGTCTGCCGCCGACATATCAATTTTTGAAACTATAGGCGTGACGTGCAAACAAGCGTCATAGCCCTGTTTTGCCCGCGCGTAATCTCTTTCAAGCTGCCTGAGCGCTGCAAGCTCCTCAACGTCGGGAGAGTGACCGCCTACGCCCTCTTTCTCCAATAATTCAAGTGCCCTACGGTCGCGCTCGATAGATTCCTTGTATTCGCGCAGCGCCTTAAAGCGCGAGAGCAGATTAAGTGTCCGAACCGCGTCTCTCTCGGCTTTGGCTCTCCACAGAGCCTCGTCTGCCGACTGTTTGATATTCTTCAGCTCGTCGTATCTCTCTATGTCAGCCGCGTTCTGCTTGAGCTCAGCCATTACCCTGTTCGCTTCAAGCGTCTTTTCGGATATCCTCCTTGACAGCTCGTATATCGAGCCGCCCTCGCCCCTCTCGTGCCTGTACTGCTTTCTGGCGTTCCTTATGGCGGACAGCACAGCGTCTCCGTTTACGCTCTCGTCGGCGGTCAGCGAAAGATTGGAAAGCGTCTCGGTCAGCTTCTCTCCGCTTATCGCCGACGCCCTGCTCTGTCCGCACCACAGACAGCTTTCAAAGGTCTCCCTCGACACTCCGAGGAATACCTCGCCCGGTTCCTTGCCGACGTGTACCCTCGCGCCCGTGTCTATATCGGTTATCTGCGCCTCGGAGCTCGCCGTGCGCCTCACGTTCGCGCGCTCTATTCTGTAACGGATACCGTCCTGCTCTATCTCCATGCTTCCCTCTGCTCTCGAATTTGCCCAGCTCAGGGAGCGTGCCTTGTCGAAAGCCCCGGGGGTATTCTTTTTAGCGGTCTTAGGCAGTCCGTAAAGCATATATATTATGAACAGCAGTATCGTGCTCTTGCCCGATTCGTTGCCGCCCTCGATTATGTTCAGCGCGCCGTCAAGCTCCAATTTGAAATCGGAAAGCCCGCCGAACTCGGTTATATTTATCGAAAGTATCTTCATATACTCCACCTTATTTGATATCCCTTCCGTCTATCGCGAGAAGCGCGGCGCTCAGCGCCTCGGCGGCGAGCCTGCGAGTGTCTCGGTCCTCGCTCTCAAGCCGAGGGAGTAACACCCTGTATACCTCGCCCCTGAGCGTGAAATCGGCTTCAAGTCCGCGCGTATCTATCCTCGGATATGTCCTGTCAATGATCTCTGAGAACATCAGTATATCTCCGAGAGCGGTCTGCGCCGTTTCTCTGTCAAGCGCGAAGCTCATATCTACCTCGCCCGTGACGGTCAGCCTGAGCGCGGTGCTCTTGTCATATCCGCGGGCCTTTACGTATTCGCAAATTCTGCCTATAAGCTCACTGCACGATTCCGTGTCAGATGCGTCAAAGCTGTCGAGGAGAAATCTGCGTTCACCAAGGGTCACCCTCTCGGCAGAGACCACACTGCCACCGTCTATAGTGACAGCCATAGCTCCGCCCTCGCCAAGCTCGTCAAACGCCCTTCCCTCGGGCACACCGCAGTAGGCTATGACCGAGCCGTCTTTTTTAGTAAGGTCAGCGGTATGTACATGTCCGAGCGCCGCGTAAGCAAAGCCACACCTTGCGATGTCCGCTGAAGATATCGGAGCTGTGCGAGACAGCGGGACGTTCAGCTCGCCGTGAGCGCAAAGCACACTCACTCCGTCAAAGGCAGGGGGAACGAACCCCTCAAGCGCGTTTGTCTCAAAGGTGTTCGACTCCACAAACGCGTATCCACAAACCTGAAGCGAAAGCTCCTCAAAGGTCAGCACTTGCATCTCCTCTGAATTGAACACGTATACGTTCTCGGGAAGCCTTCCCGAGGAATATATCGGCGTCAGCGCAAAGGGATCGTGATTGCCGGGGGATATCACCACAGGGCAGTCAAGAGACGCAAACGCCCTCGCAACGCATTCCTCGGTCTCGGGGCTTATATTCCGCCCGTCAAAAAGGTCGCCGCTTATAAGGAGAATATCGAAGCCGCCGTCCGATACGTATTTTATCATTTTAAGGAAAATATCTCTCTGATGCTTCCTCGCCGCTATACGTTCGGCATGTGAAAGTCGGCAGAAGGCGCTGTCAAGATGAAGGTCGCCTGTGTGAAAAATCTTTATCATATCAATCTCCCAAATCTTCATTATAAATATTCTAACACATTTTTCACCGCTTGGCAACAAGCATTATGAAAGATTCGGCATATAATAATATTATTGAACGAAAAAATTTGGAGGTCTTGTATGCTGATAGATGTTCCCTATAACAGAGACAGGGCGGTGGAGTACGCCCGAAGGTGGGCGCTGACGAGAAATCCGCTATTTCTTGATTTCACGGGGCGTGGCGGCGACTGTACCAGCTTCGTCTCTCAAAGTGTTTTCGCGGGCTGCGGAGTAATGAATTTCACCCCAACCTTCGGTTGGTATTACCGTTCGTCATCAGACAGAGCGCCCGCTTGGGCAGGCGTGGACGAATTTTTCAATTTCGTAACGGGAGCGCCTGAATTTATAAGTGCGAACGGCGGCACAGGTCCCCGCGGTTTTGACGTGACCGACGGAAGCGTCATCGACCGCGGAGACGTGATACAGCTTGCGAACGACCAAGGGGAGTTTTATCATTCTCTTGTGATAAGTGAGCTTACCGATAATGATATACTCATCTGCGCCCATTCGGACGACGCTCTTGACAGACCGATATCGACCTACAATTACGCGTCGCTCAGAGTGATACATATCGAAAAAGCCGTAATAGACCTTGACACCGACATCTCGTTCAATAGCCTGATAAACGGAACAGCGATAGAAACGGCAAGGCTTGCAAATTAAATTTGCTTTTGGATATTATACAAACCCAGCCCCTCGGGATTTTTCGCTATGCCGCCCCACATTGTCATTCTTGAGCGAAGAGAAGAATCTCGAGGGGAGGCGCCACTCGAGAATGACATGAGAGGGCTGGAAAATTTTTATTAATCGACCTTCCGCAGAGAAGGAAAATATAATTTTTGTTGCCGATAAAAAATATATCTCGTACTTCCCGATTTTTAGTTGACAAAAGGATAAATTTGTGATATTATAGTCGAGGAGATCCAATCACCTATTCACTTTTCACTATTACCTATTACTTTAATATGCGGGCGTGGCGGAACGAGCCTACCGAAGGTGGGCGAAGCAAGAACGCTTGCGTTCTTGTCGCATAAGCGAGCCGAGCGAGCTATGCAGGCAGACAGCGCTTGCGCGGACACGGACTTCTCGGAGTTAGACTTACAATAAAACAAATTTAATATGCGGGCGTGGCGGAATTGGCAGACGCGCAAGATTTAGGATCTTGTGTTAATTCGTGCAGGTTCAAGTCCTGTCGCCCGCACCATAAACATAAGAACCACCCATAGAGGTGGTTCTTATGTTTTTAGTATGAGCAATCCGACGCCGAACCTCTCAAATGCGTAAGTATTTGATTGCTTTGCGAAAAGCGAATTTCGATTAAGATACGCTTCGTCGCAAAGCGAGGTTCGGATTTCTTTTTGTTCACTGCACCACCGGCAGTGCCACTCTCAAAAAAGGGGGACTGTCACTGCTGATTTTTTAGTTTATCACCCGATTTATTTTGGGACTTTTTCTATATGCTCAAAAGCCGAGGTTAAACCTCGGCTTTTGAGTTATTTTAATAGTTCGTATTCGAAAAGTTTAGCCTTAATAAAGCTATCGTAATATGTTTTAAGCAACCCCTTTAAGTGTTTTATTTTTTCATCTAATTCTCTATACTTTGGAATTTCAATTTCTTTACCCGTTTTATTAAAAGTACCGCTTCCTATTTTTATATTTATGTCCTTGTCGATTTGGCTCAAGCCATAAGTATAATTAGGGACAAATTCTTTTTTAGTTTTCGTTTCAATAAGGATTTGATTCCACAGATTTAAGAGCTTAGTATCTTCGCTTCTTAATTCAAACATTTCTAAAATTTTATCGGACAACGTATCTTGCAACAAACAAAATTCATTTTTAACCAAGTCATTAGATAAGCATTTATTCTTACTTGACAATATTGACCATATAAAGCACGCCTTCAAAAAATCTGTATCATCTAAATACATTTTATCTCCGTCTGCCGTTTTCATTATAATTTCACGCTCAGTATAATCTGCATATTCATAACAGTTAGCACACCACAACGGCAATTGCGATAAAATATTTTCTGATGACAGGCAATATGCTTTTTGTACCTTGCAATAGCTTGTGTAAGCAGATATATTGTTTATCAATTTACCGTTGTCCGGTTTTGGAATATTACTTAAATTAAACAAGTATGCTATCGGAGTTTTATCTGAATCAACAAGTAATTTTGAAGGATTACTGTGCATTTTTTTGATTATACGTCTGCCTAAATCGCTATCCACCGACAAGTATTCATTACAAGCGTTTTCGTTAGTCCAATGTATTAAAACTATACCGCCTTCTGTTGCGTTAAAGTTTGCTCGATTACATATATACCCCGAAAGATATTTTTTATCGACAATGTGTTGAGATTTCCAGTATTTAATAGGCGAAAACAGAATATAACTATCCGTAGGTTGGCGTAAAAAAAATTTAAATGCGCTCCATATAAATAGATTTTCAGTAGCTCTATTTACATTTTTCGTTTCAAATTTTTCCTTTGCCATTTCTTTGTAAAGAAACTTATCTTTTATCGTGAAAGTGGGTTTGCCTTGACTTGCGCCGCCTTGTGGCTCAACAAAAGGTGGGTTTTCTATCATAATGACAGTCATTTTATCATCTTCAAACCAAGATGCTAAAAGTTTACTTTGCTCTTCAAAGTCTTTATCAAAAATGCTTTGTTGACCGCAATTAAAACAAAAGTTGAAAAATTCTTCACTAAGTGCATCGCCATTTGTTAAAAGCCCTTTGTTAAAATCCATATATTTGCGTGTGGGCGGAATAATCATTTTTACTCTTCCGTTGTATAGACCGTTTAATGTCGTCCACTCAGTATAGTCATAAGTATTTAGAACACAATGTTTTAATTCATCTTCGTGTAAAAAACGCTCCAAATTACCAGTTCCAGCGCAACGGTCAAAAATTATATAATCATTTCCGTCAGGAACACGATTTATTGCTTCACGTATCATATCGGTTGCAATTTTTACATACTGTTCCGGTGTAAAAAACGCGCCGAGTTGCTTTTTCAGCAAAAAAGGGCCAAGCATATTCATATTAAAATGAAGCCAACCTATTGAGTTTTCGTTTGCTTCTTCCAAATCGATTTGGCTATCCCAATCGAACGGACGTATATTCAAATACTTAGGATTTACAAGTTCTTTTTTTACATCTTCTTTTGTTTTGAAAATTTTTCCGTATGTTTCGCAAAGAAAATTATTATATGCTACTATCGAATATTCGTCGATCCAACCTTTAATGTATTCGTCTTGGTTAGAAAAATCGCTTAAAAACTCTTTTGGATTATTCCAGTCCCCCGAAGAAATTTCAACGCCCGTTTCGTTATCAATCTTTATATATTTGCCTTGATTGATAGAAATTAAATATCCAAATTTGGGTATTGGCAAGGCACAGCTATTATATGCAGCCACATATCTTTTTAATTGTTCTTTGTGTTTTAATAAATCTGTAAAAACCAACTTGAATTCTACAAGATTTCCTTGATAACGTCCATCGGTGTTTAAGGAATAATCAGGTGTTAAACCGATTTCTTCCCAAAAATCAATCATACCTTGAATTTCACTGTTGTAAAATTTTTGCATAATATTTGGTGCTCCTTTTTTGCCATAAAAGAGCATCAATCTTGTAATTGATGCACATTTTTACCTAAATTATATCAAATATTTCAAAAAAAATCAAGGCAAACCGTATCATCTTTTCATACGACGAAAATCAAGATATTTTCAAAAATATAAAAATCATTAATTAATCTCCCGAAAAATCGGAATACTACGATAATTTATTGAGTGTCAAAGGATTGATACTATGTGTCTAGATTACATTTCGCTTATAACTAACCGATATGCCTCAATTATTGCTAAATCCAAATCCATTCTCTTGCTTTTTATTAAATCCAATTCGAGTTGGGCAAGTTCCTTTTCAAGTTTTTTCTTTTTTGTATTAGTTTCACGAATTGTTTCCGCTTGAAGTTGTATGAATTTTTTACGATCATACATCTTCCCTCGATATTCAAACAGGACAACATTATCTAAATTTTCTTTAACCAGACACCTTCTTAATCTCATTTTCCATTGAATTGTTCCAACAAGAATTGCAATTAACGCTTGAAACATTATAAATCACCTCATATCAATACTTTATTTTTTCGCCGCAACAATGACAGAAAAGACTATCCTCAAACAAATTAGAACCGCATTTTCTGCAAAATTTGTTTGCTTTTTTGTTTTTTAATTTTTTCGCTTTGTTTAAATCAAGTTCAACACCCCTCTCTTTTTCAAGCGAGTTATCGGGATTTAATTTTGTTCCTTCTCTAGAGTCTTCCAAAAAAACTATCGAGTTTTCTTGATTGTATTTTTCCAACAGGTTAATAACAGTCTCATCAAAATTTGATGACGATAGTAATAGCTCTTGATATTTTCTGCTTCGTAATCGTTCATTCGATTCGTTTAAGATTTTTTTATATGTTGCTTCTCTCTGCCTAAATTCATAGATTGAAATCAAAAAAATAAGTAAAACTCCAACAAGAATAAACAATCCAATTAAAACTAATGGTAATAATGATAATATTGCACCAAGCAAAACGAGAAAAACACCGCACCCCGATGTGCCGTATGTAAAAAAAGCATTTTGCTTTTCTCTAATGTTAATAGGACGCGGATACAAAGCAGCTTCCTTAAATCTATTATCATAAAAAGAATTCCCACAATTGTCGCATTTAAAGACAGGCGAACTGTATAATGGATTATCCACAATTTTTTGATGATTGCATTTTGAACACTTTATTATCATAGTACATCCTCCTAAAAATCTGCTAAATAGTGTCAATAAGTTTTTACAAAAAAAGTGCGCCTACCGCAGTAAGCGCACAAAAACGCAAACTCCGATAGTCGCCAAACTAACTTTACGTGAAAAAGAGTGTAACACCATTTTTATTGTAAAAGGAATTTGCATTTTATCAAATTCACCAACAAAAATGGTATGCCCAAAAAAGAGTCTATCTATCCATAAAACGAAGATAGTACACCCATATTTCACGTTTATTTAGTTAGCTTGGCATACTCATTATATCGTATTTTTCCCATATTGTCAACATGTTTTTTACAAAACATATTTACGACGAAAATCAAGATATTTTCAAAAATATAAAAATCATTAATTAATCTCCCGAAAAATCGGAATACTACTATAAAGGAACTCTATCCGAGAAAGATTTATAAAGGAGATTCATTATGAAAGACAAGATATTCGGGGTCTTGCAACGAGTTGGACGCTCGTTTATGCTACCTATAGCCCTGCTCCCTGTTGCGGGACTTCTGCTGGGCATAGGCAGTTCATTCACAAACCCCACCACCCTTGAGGCATACGGTCTCACTAACGTCATACGCGAGGGCGGTCTGCTCTACACCGTACTAAGCATTATGAGCAGAACGGGAAGCGTCGTCTTTGACAATCTGGCTTTGCTCTTCGCTATGGGAGTCGCTATCGGTATGGCGAAAAAGGAAAAAGAGGTAGCCGCGCTATCGGGCGCTATCAGCTACCTCGTTATGAACGCCGCTATCAGCACGCTTATCGCCGCAAGAGGCGGCGTGGAGGCTCTCGCGCCAAACACCACCACATCCACCCTCGGTATCACCACCCTGCAAATGGGCGTTTTCGGCGGTATCATCGTGGGGCTTGGGGTGGCGGCACTTCACAATAGATTCTATAAGATAAAGTTGCCGCAGGTTCTCTCCTTCTTTGGAGGAACGCGCTTCGTTCCTATCATCTCCAGCTTGGTTTTCCTTGTTGTAGGCATAATTATGTTCTTTATCTGGCCACCCGTACAGCTTGGTATCGCAAAGCTTGGAAATCTCGTTCTTGCCTCGGGATACGCGGGCACTTGGATATACGGTATCATCGAGCGAGCGCTCATTCCCTTCGGTCTGCACCACGTTTTCTATATGCCATTCTGGCAGACAGAGCTTGGCGGCGCGGCTATAATCGACGGCGTGACCGTGCAGGGCGCGCAGAACATCTTCTTCGCCGAGCTCGCATCCAAATCTACCACTCAGTTCTCTGTATCGGCAACGAGATTTATGTCGGGAAAATTCCCATTTATGATATTCGGTCTCCCCGCGGCGGCGTTTGCGATATATAAAGCCGCCCGCCCCGAAAAGAGAAAATTCGTAGGAGGTCTGTTGCTCTCGGCGGCGCTTACCTCACTGCTCACGGGTATCACCGAGCCGCTTGAATTTACCTTCCTGTTCGTAGCTCCTTTGCTTTACGTCGTCCACTGTATTCTTGCGGGACTTTCCTATATGCTTATGCACATTTTCGGCGTCGGCGTGGGAATGACCTTCTCGGGCGGTCTTATCGACCTCACTCTTTTCGGTATTCTTCAGGGTAACGCAAAAACAAATTGGATATGGGTAGTCATCGTGGGACTCGCCTACGCAGTTATCTACTACTTCGTATTCTATTTTATGATAAAGAAGTTCAACTATAAAACTCCCGGGCGCGAGCTTGAGGGCGAGGACACCAAGCTCTACACGAGAAAGGATTACGAGGCGAGAAAGAAAGGCGAGGGAAGCTCGTCAAATCTCTCGGATAACGACCGCGTGAGCGCCCTGATACTGAAGGGGCTCGGCGGCAGGGACAACATCTCGGATATCGATTGTTGCGCCACAAGACTGAGAGTTACAGTCAAAGATCCCGCACCCGTTGACGACGGACTGCTGAGAGAAAGCGGAGCGTCGGGCGTCATACGCAAGGGCAACGGAATACAAGTCATATACGGTCCGCAGGTCTCGGTGGTAAAATCTCATCTTGACGATTTTATCGATTCGGAGATGTCATTCGACGTTGATGCTATGCTCTCAAAGCCCTATACCGAGGACAACGCGGAAGAAACCGAGAGCTCGGATAAACCAGTGAAAGCCGAGAGCATTTTCGCCCCCGTGCGCGGCAAGATAATCCCATTGGAGCAGGTAAAGGACGAAGCCTTCTCCTCAAAAACTCTTGGCGAGGGTATCGCCATAGAGCCCGAGGAGGGTAAGCTATACGCTCCTTGCGACGGACGGATAGAGACTGTTCTCGATTCAAAGCACGCCGTTAATATGATATCCGAGGGCGGTTGCGAGATATTGCTCCACATTGGCATCGACACGGTAAAGCTGAATGGAAAATTCTTCACTGCCCACGTATCACAGGGTGCTTCGGTAAAGCGCGGAGAACTGCTGATATCCTTCGACGCCGAGGGGATAAAAAAGGCGGGATATATGACCGTAACGCCTATAGTAGTCTGCAACTCGGACGACTATTCCTCGGTGGAGGTTACCGCTTCGGGCGACACAGCCGTAGGCGCGGAGATAATAAAACTCAAATAAGCCGACAAGCCTCGGCAAAAAGGAGCATACTGTTATGAAAACCTTTGATTACACGATAAAGGACGAGCTGGGAATCCACGCGCGCCCCGCGGGATTGTTGGCAAAGACCGCGAAGGAATACAAGAGCGAGATAACCATAGCAAAAGGGGAGCGCTCTGCCCTCTGCACAAGGCTGCTGTCGCTTATGAGCCTTGGAGTGAGGTGTGGCGACAGGATAACCGTCACGGTAAGCGGCGAGGATGAGGACAAAGCGGCAGAGGGTATAAAAGAATTTCTTGAGAAGAACCTTTGATGAGGTGAGCCTTTATGATAAAATTTAACGGACGCGGCGTTTACGGCGCTATAGCGATTGGAAAAATATCTGTCTTTGAGCGCGAGAGTCTGAGGGTAAAGCGTATTCAGATACGCGACGCCGACGCCGAGATAGCGCGGTTTGAGGAAGCAAAATCGGCGGCGATAGCTCAGCTTGGCGAGATATACGGCAAGGCGCTCAAGGAGGTAGGGGAAACAAACGCCCAGATATTTGAGATACACGTGATGATGATAGAGGACGAGGATTACAACGACGCTATCCTCGGAATGATACGCACACAGAGTGTCAACGCCGAATACGCAGTGGCGGTGACATCAAAGAATTTCGCCGAGATTTTTTCCTCTATGGACGATAGCTATATGCAGGCGCGCGCCGCCGACGTGAAGGATATATCAAACCGAATCATATCATGTCTTTGCGACGGCAAGGATAAGCCTTCAAACTCCTCGGAAAAAGTGATACTGTGCGCCGACGACCTCGCCCCCAGCGAGACCGTCTCGCTTGACAAGGAGAACATTCTCGCCTTTGCGACGGCAAACGGCTCGGTGAATTCGCACACGGCGATACTCGCCAGAAATATGAATATACCCGCCATAATAGGGCTTGGCGAGGAATTTCTCCGCAACGTCAAAAACGGCGATACGGCAATAGCCGACGGATTTACGGGAGAGTTTATAATCGAGCCCGACGGGGAAACTGAGGAGATATACAGGAAAAAGCAAAAGGCGGAGACCGAAAAAAGAATGTTATTGCAGGAGCTTAGCGGCAAGGAGAATATAACGCTTGACGGAACGAGGATAAACGTTTTCGCCAACATTGGAAGTGTTGACAATATCGGGGCTGTTCTGCTGAATGACGCGGGCGGTATCGGACTTTTCAGAAGCGAGTTTCTCTATCTTGAAAAGTCCAACTACCCCACCGAGGAGGAACAGTTCAAGGTATACAAAAAGGTGCTTGAAAGTATGCCCACCAAAAAGGTGATAATCCGCACGCTGGATATCGGAGCCGACAAGCAGGCAGACTATTTCAAGCTGGAGCGAGAGGAAAACCCCGCGCTGGGGCTTCGCGCCATAAGGCTCTGTCTTGAACGCCCCGAGATATTCAAGGCTCAGCTTCGCGCGCTCTACAGAGCCTCGGTCTACGGGAATCTTGGCATCATGTTTCCTATGATAACGAGCGAAAGGGAGTTGCGTGACACGCTGGATATATGCGAGCAAGTCAAGGCTGAGCTTGCAGCCGAGAGCCTCCCATATGCCGACGTTGAGCTTGGGGTAATGATAGAGACACCCGCCTCGGCTATTATAAGCGACAGATTAGCTCCTATGGTGGATTTCTTCAGCGTAGGAACTAACGACCTGACGCAGTATACCCTTGCCTGTGACAGACAAAATCCCCGTCTTGAGAGATTTTGCGACACGCATCACGAGGCGATTCTGAGGCTTATAGAGCTGTCCGCGAAGAACGCCCACGCTCACGGCGCGTGGATAGGGATATGCGGCGAGCTTGCGGCGGATACCTCGCTCACTGAGACATTTCTTCGTATGGGTATAGACGAGCTGTCGGTCTCTCCGCCGTTCGTGCTGAAAGTAAGAGAGGTCATAAGAAAGATAGATTTGCGTAAGGAATCAATTTAATATTCGGCTCTTAACATTTCTTGCTGGTCAAAGAAGGGTTAAAAAACACTGTTGGAGTAGAAAGCTGTCAAGAGAAAGATAGTTTGCGATTTGTAAAATATCTTTCTTTTGACGCAAGCCCATCTCATACCAAATAGGTATTCCGTAACAAGAAACAGCATAAAAAGTTTTCTTTTCGGATTTTTTACATAAAAATATGTACAAGCGCTGCCGCAACTATTCCTTGCGCGAATTTTGACACAAAATAAGGCTTGAAGGATATATTTCGATTGGTGCAAAGGCTCATTATCTGAAAATGCACCGAAAATCCCGACCACCCCGCGATAAACGCCGCTAACATCATACCCTGCTCTCGTGGAAGCACCGCCGCCGCTTGCGACATTCCGCCCGTCAGCTCAAAGATGCCGAAAAGAAGGGCGTTAGCCTGTTTTGGCAGCGTTACCGAAGCGAGCGCCGACCTGAGCGTACCGAGAAAAGCGGTGAAGAATATCACGAAAGCGCATACCTTGAGTATTCCGAACGCCGACGAGGTTACAGCCTCGGTGAAATCCCCGATACCCAACCTTGTATCGGGACGGCGCGGGGAGTTTGTAAGCATAGCTTCCGCCTGTGGGGGCTTTTTCTTTTTTTTGAAAAAAATATTTTGCGCTATCCCAATTATCGCCGAGGATATAAGGGTGGCGGCGTAGAGTTTGTAGCCGAAATCACGGCTGCCGAAAAGCGACACTCCCACCGCGCTTATGATAAATGCCGAGCTTGGGTTGTTTGAGAAGGTGAGAAGTCTTTCAAGCTCTTCCCGTGATATCCTTCCCGAATCATACATAGATACCGCTGACTTTGCCCCGATAGGAAAGCCGCAGAGCGTACCGAGAATGACCGCGCACCCGCCCTCTCCGCTTACGCCGAAGAGCAGTCTCATCGGCGCGCGCAGAGTTTTGCCGATTATTGTCGCCGCGCCGCTTGACACGATGATATCTGACAGTACCATAAAGGGAAAGAGCGAGGGAATGACAGTGACAGCGCAAAGTCTCAGTCCCTCCGACATATATTCTATTGCGACGTCCGAATTTTTTATAATAAGCGCCAGTGAAAAAAGGCTCATAAAACAGAATATGAGCTGTCTCGGGCTTGGAAACTCTCGAGCATTTTTTTCTGTTCGGGCGCGAACCTTATCCTCTTTCGTCATTTTCAGATATTTCCTCTCATAGGATGTTTAGTAGTTACGTTAAATTTTACTTTGCCTCGCTCGGGAATATTCCCATAGCGGAGCATCAAAAGATTGGAGAGAAAGCGTTCGATGAAAGAGGAAAAGAGGGAGAGCTTTAGAGAGAAGCTGTATAGAAATCTTGATATAGAGCCTGATATCCTCCCCGGTGGGAGCACTCTGGAGCTGAGGGGAAGAAATTCGATGACGGTCAGGGGGGGCGGAAGAATACTCGAATACACGCCCGAGAGCATACGTCTGGAGCTTGGAGAAGGCGAGCTTTCGGTACGTGGAGCGAGGTTGATATGCACGTCATACCGCGCGGGGGCCGTGGGTATTGAGGGGCGCATAGACGGAATATCCTTTGAGGAGGGCGAGGAATGAGGAGAATAATGCTCTTTATTTTCGGTTATGCGGAGCTAAGGGCAGACCGCGCTCTCGCGCCGCTGATAATGAATCTATGTATGGAGAAAGGTTACGTATACAGAGACACGAGATTTGAGGGAGACAGTATATATTTCAACTGCTCGCTGAGTGTGGCGAGGAAGCTGGCAGCAGAGTGCGAGGCTCGGGGGATAGAGATAGAACTTCTGCGAGAAAGGGGCGTTCCCGCCCTGCTTGGAAGATACAGACACAGATACGGGGTGTTTGCGGGACTTGCGCTTTTCGCGGCGATAGTCTTTTTCTCGGGGACTGTCATATGGGGAATAAAAATAGACGGAAACAGAGAACTGAGCGACAGAGAGGTGCTATCGGAGCTTCGGAGGTGCGGACTTTCGGTGGGTTCGGTAAAGAGCAAGCTGGATACGAACTCTGTTGAGAACAGAGTAATGATATCCTCCGACAAGATATCCTGGATATCTGTAAATATCATCGGCACGGTGGCGGAGGTCGAGATAAGAGAGACCGAGGTAGAGGAGGAGAGAGAGGAATATCTTGCCTCCAACATAGTTGCCGCGCGTGACGGACAGATAGAGCTATTTGAGGACGTGCGCGGAAATATCGTCCTGAACATAGGGGATTTTGTGCGTAAGGGGGAGCTGATAGTCAGCGGACTTTACGATTCCCAGACGCAGGGAATAAGATACACGAGCGCCAGGGGTAGGGTGCTTGCCAGAACCGAGAGGGATTTTTTAGCGGAGATACCGCTGAAATACGAGAAAAAGGTATATACTGGCAGGGTATTCACTGAAAAATACCTTATTTTTTTTGAAAAAGAGATAAAATTTTACGGAAATGCTGGAAATTCATATGAGAATTGTGATACAATAGATACGGTGGAGTATATTAACTTTTTTTCGGCGGGTGAGCTGCCCGTTGGAATACGGACGGTGAAGCGTATGGAGTATGCCTACGAGAGCGCCGAGCGCACTCCCGAGGAAGCGGAGGCTCTTGGGGATTACAAGCTGGAATGTCAGCTCTCGTCGCTCTCTCGGAGTGCCGAGCTGCTTAAGAAAAGCAGGGAGAGCGAGCTTACCGAGACAGCATATATAACAAAGTGCCACGTAGAATGTATTGAAAACATAGCCGAGCAGAGAGAGATAAAAATCGAGGGTCTTAACTGACACGGCGCAACGGAGGGAGCTATGGAGCAAAAAACCGTAAGAATAGAGAATACCGAGATAACGTCAAGAATTTTCGGAAGCTTTGACGTGAACGTCAGAATGATAGAGAATTCCTTTAACGTGCAGATTTATAACCGTTCCGATGAGGACGGCGACGCGGTGATGATAAGCGGAGAGGATTCTGACGGCGTGAGAATGGCGGCAGACGCTGTCAAGTATCTCGGCGATATGGCGCGCTCCAGCGATATACTGAGCGAGCAGCAGGTGGGATACGTCATAGATATGCTGAAGGACGGGCGCGAGAGCGAGCTGTCGGGGCTTGACCAGGACTGCATCTGCATCACCGCCAAGGGAAAGCCGCTGAAGGCAAAGACGGTGGGGCAGAAGCATTACGTGAACGCCATTTCAAAAAACACTATTATTTTCGGCGTAGGTCCTGCGGGTACGGGAAAGACCTTTCTCGCGGTGGCTATGGCGGTAAAGGCCCTGCGTGAAAAGCAAGTGAGCAGGATAATCCTCACACGCCCCGCTATTGAGGCGGGAGAGAAACTGGGCTTTCTTCCGGGTGATTTGCAGAGCAAGATAGACCCCTATCTTCGCCCTCTTTATGACGCGCTTTTCGAGATGATGGGCGCGGAGAACTATCAGAGGCATATAGAGAAGGGAACTATAGAGATAGCTCCGCTTGCGTATATGAGAGGAAGAACGCTTGACGACAGCTTTATAATCCTTGACGAGGCGCAGAATTCCACGCCCGAGCAGATGAAGATGTTCCTCACACGTCTTGGCTTCAACTCTAAGGCGGTCATCACGGGCGACCTTACGCAGACAGACCTTCCTACGGGGCAGAAAAGCGGTCTTGCCACGGCGGTCAGGATACTTGAGGGGATAGACGATATCGCTATACACCGTTTTACAGACCGAGACGTAGTCAGGCACAAGCTGGTGCAGAGCATCATAAGGGCTTATGAGAAATACGAAAAGGAGCGAAACGATGTCGCTGCCGATAGAAACAGGGCAGCGCGTACCGCTAAAAAGCAACAGACGACTCAAAAGGGAGAATGATTATGAGAGACAGCTTGATGATATATTTTGAGAATTCTCAAAAGAGCGTAGAGATAACCTATAAGCTGAAAAAGCTTATAAGATTATCTGTACAAGCGACGCTTGCTTTTGAGGGCTACCGAAACAGCTGCGAGGTATCGGTGACCTTTACCGATGATGCGGGGATCAGGGAGCTTAACAAAAATTTCAGGAATATAGACAGCGCCACCGACGTACTCTCCTTCCCTCTTTTCGATTACGAGGGCAGTGAGGAGCCTGCGGTGGACGAGCTTGAAAATATGCTGGGGGATATAGTTATCTCTCTTGAGAGAGCGAAGGCGCAGGCGGAGGAATACGGGCACAGCTTTGAGCGTGAGGTAGCGTTTTTGTGTGTTCACTCGATGCTTCATCTTCTCGGCTACGACCACGTAAACGGCGGTCTTGAGGCTGTAAGAATGAGAGAAAAGGAAGAATATGTTCTTACACAGATCGGTCTTCCCAGAAGCAACAGTTATATAGAGTAAACAATAAGGAGTAACAATTTGAAT
>JAZQWY010000065.1:0-2676 GCA_045632545.1 Eubacteriales bacterium
GAGCAGATTAAAAAATACGTAATGGGACTTCAGGACGAGAGCGGATTTTTCTATAATCCTCAATGGCCTAAGGCCTTGACCGATACTAAAATATCTCGCCGAGCGCGCGATCTTTCCTGGTGTACGGGTATGCTTAATGCACTTGGAGTTGCTCCTACATACGATACACCTAACGGTGTCGTAGGCTCGGGACTTCTTTATGACGGAACGAAGGCTAATGCTGCCGCAAAGAAGGCGGAAGAGGTTGAAGAGCCTAAGACAAACTCGGCAGCGTATGCTCCGCATCTTGAAAACGCCGAGACCTTTATGGCGTATCTTGAGGGTATGCTTAAGGAAAACCGCAAGCTTCATTTCTATTCAATAGGAAATCAGCTCTCGGCGGAAATGCCGCAGATCAAAAAGAGAGCGGAGGATCTCAAGGCGCTCGGTGCGGAATATGATCTCGTTGATATCGTTATCGAGTGGCTGACGGAGCACCAGAATCCCGAAAACGGACTTTGGGAGCCCGAGGCGAACTATCTCGGCGTAAACGGACTTCTTAAAATTTCGGGAGTTTATACCAAAGCAAAGCGCGAGATTCCAAACGCAGAGCGTGCCGCGGTTTCCGCTATTGAAGCAATAAGCTCCGACGAGCCGATGGGCGGTGTTGTTGACCTTTACAACACGTGGTTTGCCGTTGGCAATATTCTTGACAACCTGCGCGCTTACGGCAAGACCGTAGAGGTAGACGGCGAGATGCTTGACGGTGAGGCGCGCGCCGAGAAGATAATAAAGAATCTCAGGGCGACTGCTGCTCCCGCGATACGCAAGTCGGCTGTGAAAATATCCCGCTTTTCAAAGCCCGACGGCTCGTTCTCTTATTGTCCCGATTATCCCGCGCCTACCTCGCAGGGTATGCCTGTTTGCATACCTTATCAGTGCGAGGGCGACGTGAACGCAACGGTTATATCGGTAAACGGAATTAAAAATCACATATACCGTGCGCTCGATATAAAACACAGGGTAGCACTGTTTGGCGAGCGCGAATGGAAAAGATATCTTTCGATATTAGAGAAAAACAAATCAGAGGTGGAGAAAAAATAAAATGAGTAATTTTGAAGATATCAAGGTATGGCAGCCGATGGCTGACGCGATAGGCGGCGAGCTTGGTAAGGAAACCGTAGCTGCTTTTCAGGAGCTTTACACGTTATACACTCCCGATACTGTCGATTGGCTTGCGAATTTGTACGATTGCAAGACGGGCGGTTGGTATTATTCAAACTCCGCACGTGACAATGAAACGAGAATGCATAACGACAAGGAATACAGACTTCTTCCCGACGCTGAATCTACCTGTCAGGCACTTGGCTTCTTGTCCGGCTCAGGAATGCTTTCGGATATAGAAAGCCGCAGCTACAAAGATGCGCTCCCCGAATGGATGAAGCAGGACATAGGCGCTTACGTGCAGGGAATGCAGGACCCCGACGGATATTTCTATCACGAGCAGTGGGGCAAGGAGATTACCGTTTCTCGCCGTGCACGCGACCTCAACTGGTGCACGGGTATGCTTCGCACGCTTGGAGTTGAGAAGAAATATTCTACGATATTTGATAAGCCCGCGGGAAAAACGACGGACGAAACTCTCGTGCCCGAGCACCTTTCCTCTCCCGAGGCGTTTGCAGAGTATCTTGTAAAGCTTGATATTCCCAATCGCTCGTACTACTCCGGAAATATGCTTTCGGCTCAGTCCTCTCAAATCAGAGCCTGCGGACTGTTCGATCAGATGATAGAATATCTTAACAGTATTCAGCACCCCGAAACAGGCATATGGCATTCAAAGACCGACTACGAGGGCATAAACGGCTTGATGAAAATTTCGGGTATGTACATAAGCTCGGGTACGGTTATGCCGAACTCAATAGCTGCGGTAAACTCGGCGTTTGACGCGGTTTTGTCGGACGAATTCGTTGGTACAGTAACGCAGCTTTGGAATACTTGGGAGTCGGTGTGCAGACTCATTACCGGACTTAAAAAGAACGGCGGTGATAAGGGCGAGGAGCTTGTAGCAGAGCTCAGAGCAAACATTATTAAGCGCGCACCCGAGGCTATACGCGGAACTAAGGAAAAGCTTGAGGGCTTCAAAAAGGCAGACGCTGGCTTCTCTTACGGCAGATATAAAACCTCTCACACCTCTCAGGGTATGCCCGTTGCACTTCCCGAAACCGCGGAGGGTGACGTAAACGCTACCGTTATTGCCGTTCCGTATATGGTGACCAGTATTTGCAGCGTATTCGGCTTGTCACCCTACAAGGTTCCAATCTATACACCAAAGGACAGAGAGAGATTTATATCCATAATTGAAGCAAACAGAGCAAAACTCGCAAAGGAGAACTGAAAATGAAAGAGACTAATATGAAAAACGATAGAGAGCGTGCTTTCGACGAGGTAGCATCGAAGGTGGGCGGCGAGCTCGGTCGTGAAATAGCGGACGCACTTGCGGAGCTTTATTCTATATACACGCCCAAAACGGTTGAGTGGCTTGCAAATTTATACGACGCAGAGCGCGGAGGCTTCTATTATTCCGTCAGCGCAAGAGATAACGATACCGTGGTACATAACGAGAGGGAGTATAAGCTTCTTCCCGACGCGGAGTCAACCTGTCAGGCGTTTTCTTTTATGAATTCTTCCGGTATGATG
>JAZQWY010000066.1:0-13900 GCA_045632545.1 Eubacteriales bacterium
AGGCTATACTCGAGGCTGTTCGTGAGCTTATGAAATAAAAAATAACGGTGGGGCATTTGCCTCACCGTTATTTTTGTCAACAGATAACTATTAAACGTTAAGAGTCTCAAGGTAAGCAACAACGTCGCCTACGGTTGTGAACTTGCGGATATCTTCATCGTTGATCTCGATTCCGAATTTGTCCTCGCAAAGCATAACAAGATCTGCAAGCTCAATCGAGTTGATGCCGAGGTCATTTGAAAGCTCAGCCTCCATAGTGATATCGTCGCGGTCAACCTGAAGCTCCTCAACGAGCAGTTCAACAAACTTTTCGTACATATTATATTCCTCCAATTTTTTACTGTACTTTGAAACGCTGTATCTTCTTAGAAGTAGTGCGCTCGAAGGGCTCGTATCTGACCTCTATCTTGCGTATCTGCTTAAAGGAAGGCAGTGTTTTGTTTATATCATTTACAGCGGATTTTATTTCCGCGTAAATATCTTCTTTGGTCTTGTCCTTGAAAAGTTCCATGTTGGGAACGACTATAGCGGTTATTATTTGTTCTCCGCCGCTATTCTCGCGTGTGAGTACCACTGATTCGGATATGCAGGGAACGTAGGAGAGATGCTCCTCAAGCTCCTCGGGGAATACGTTCTTTCCGTTGCTGAGGATTATGACATTCTTTTTACGCCCCGTTATGAAGATGTATCCCTCATCGTCCATATACCCAACGTCTCCCGTCCTGAACCAGCCGTCCTCGGTAAATACCTCGGCGGTAGCCTCGGGAGCTTTGTAATATCCGAGCATTACGTTGTCGCCCTTGACAAGTATCTCTCCTGTCTCCTCGCCTTCTGTTTTATCTATTTTTACATGACAACCCTTAACGGCAGTTCCCACAGAGTGGAATTTTACCTTTCCGGGTGAGTTTACAGCAACCAAAGGAGCGCACTCGGTGATTCCGTATCCCTCGAGAACGGTGATACCAAAGGCGTAGAAATCCTTGATTATATCGGGGGAGATAGGCGCACCGCCGCAAACGATACTCTTAAGATTGCCGCCGAACGCGCCAGTGACCTTCTTGAATATCTTGCTTCTTACATCGATACGGCAAGCGAGCATAGCTCCGTTGACCTTTATAAGCGCACGGAGTTGCTTTTCCAGCCCCTTGCGTCTGACCTCCTCCCATATCTTCTTGTGCATAGTTTCAAGGAAGAGGGGGACGAGCATAAGCGCGTTTGGCTTAAAGCTCTGGAAGTTTTTCATAACATGCTTCAGCGAATCGTTTATCAGTATCTGACCGCCAATATCCATTATCGCGAGATGACCGCAGGTAAGCTCGTAGGAGTGATGCGGGGGGAGCACCGATACGAAGGTGTTTCTGTCGTCATACGACATAGAAAGCACCGAGGCGTTCGTTGCCGCCGCAAGGTTCTTATGCGAGAGCATGACGCCCTTGCTCGTGCCCGTAGTTCCTGACGTGAAGAGCAGGGCAGACATTTTTTCCATCTCCAGCTCGGTGTTTACGTAGTCAAGACAGCCCTCATTTATAGCCTGCTTACCCATTTCAATTATAGTGTCTATGGTGATGACACGCTCTGAAAACACAGAGTCGCCGTCAGGCTCAAGCGGAATGAAATATTTGATCTCTGGCATTTTTTCGGCTATTGCCTCAGCCTTCTCTCTCTGCGCTTTAGTGTAGGCGAACGCCTCACACTCGGCAAGTCGGAGAAAGTCCACGGTAGCCTCAACAGACAATTCTTTGTCTATAGGAACTATACAGCCGTTGCCGTTAACGACCGATATATACGTGGCGATATATCTCGGGTGGGTATCACCGCTGACCGCTACCGCCTTGTCGGAAATTCCAAGCTTTAGGAACGCCGTGCCTATATATTGAGTTTCATCCTTAAGACGGGTATATGAATATTCGGCAAGCTCGCCGTTTATATCCTTATAGAAATAGAGTGTTTTGTCACCAAAGCATTCAGCGCCCGAAACCACCAGGTGCCTGAGGTCGGTTATGACCTTAGGAGGACGCGCGCCTTTGAGATTGTTAATCATTTTCATAATATTTTTCCTTACAAATCAACTCTGCCAAAACGGCGGATTTGTTTCCATACAGAAATATTATATAGCATATTATCCCTCTTGTCAAGTTATTTTTGGCAGATATTCGTTTTTGAGTTAAAAATATAGCTTTTTGGGGAAATAGTTTGACACAAAATGACATATATGATAAAATTAAAGAAATATCAAGTGATACGGGAGTTTTGAAATGAATCTTTTTGGGAACAGACCTCTCGCTCTATTTTGCCTCGTCTTTATTACTATCGGGGCTGCGATATATACGCTTGGACAGGAGATAAAGCTCTTACTGCTCCTGTTCTTTTTTCTGTGCGCCGCGGTCTGTATGCTCGTAGGGATATTGCTCAAAAAGTTCAGGATAAAGGCGAGTTTCGCCTTCCTATGTTGTTTTTTCGCCATTATCACGGTGGCATCACAGCTCCTATTTATTGATGCGAGACGTAACCATACCCTGTCGTTTGAGGGAGACAGAGAGGTTAGAATGCTCGTGATATCCGAGGAGTATTCCTCCGAGCATTCGGGCGAGTACAGAGTCAGAATAAAGGAGATAGACGGCAGGGATGTCTCTATACCCGCCACGGCGGTGTGCGCTTTTCCATCGGATATTACCTCGGGGGACGAGCTATATGCCCGTGCGGTGATATATCCCGCTGGGACGGAGATACTTGGATATTCGAGGAACGCGGATGAGAACGTTTATATCACTGTGGCTGTATATGACGGCGCGGAGTGCGCCCGTCTTTCACACGGAAACGTAAGCGCAGAGATACTGCTGGCGAGGGTGGGAAATGCGGCGTCGGAGTATATGTACGATACCTTCGGCGCTGAGACATCAGCAATAGCAAGAGGCTTTTTGCTTGGAGATAAGAGTGGGATAACCGCCGACGTGCTGCGGGATTTCAGACGTTCGGGAGTGTCCCATCTTCTTGCGGTAAGCGGACTTCATATGTCGGTGATAATCGGGGCGTTGGAGTTTATCCTTCGCCGCGCGAGAGTGGGGAAGGCTGTAAGATGCGTAGCGCTTTCGCTCATAGCTGTCGCTTTCCTCAGTATGACGGGATTCTCTATGTCGGCGTCAAGGTCGGTCATAATGCTTCTCAGCGTCTACTTTTGCTTTCTGTTCGTCAAGGAAAACGATTCTGTAACAGCCTTGTTTGTGTCGGTTGCGCTGATAATTCTTATATTCCCTCACTCTGTGCGGGACGTGGGACTGTGGCTGTCCTTTCTTGCAACTCTCGGAATATTAACGGCGTATTTTTCTCTGGCGTCGGCGCTTCACAGGCGGCGCGGGGCGGGTATTCGCGGCTCTTTTCTCTACATACTTGAAAAGGTATTGTTCGCTATCCTTCTTACCTTTATCTGCAACGCGTTTATATGTATCGTGGTCTGGATAGTTTTTGGCGAGATGTCGGTGATGTCACTGCTTTCCAATCTTGTCATCTCGCCGATATCCGAAATATTTATCATAATTATACCGATAGCTATGCTTCTTGGAAATATTCCTTTTGTTGGGGGCGCGCTTGTAAAGCTGCTTTCCGTTATAGGAGAGGGAATAGTCTGGCTTTGCGGACTGTTTTCCGAGGCCCACGGCGCGGTTGTATCGCTCAGGTATACCTTTTCGGGAATAATTATCGTTTTGATGAGTCTGTCTGTCGCCGTGATGCTCATTATAAGGCTCAGGCGAAAATGGACTGTCATTCTTCCGCCAGTAGCGGCGGCATTTGCCTTTACTGTATGTCTTGTAGCTTACAATGTTGCGCGCGGGGGTGAGGTCAGATCTGTCTATTATTCCGAGAATAATAATGAGATGATAGTGTTGAGCGAGGGGTATTCGGGCGCTATCTGCGATATTTCCTACGGTAGTTATTCGTTTATGGATAAAGCCTCGGATATTGCGGCTGAAAATATGGCGACCGAGATAAGCGAATATATAGTGACGCACTATCACGCAAGACACCCCGCTACTCTTGAAAAGCTATTCAGGAATACCTTATTGCGAAAGATATATCTGCCCTATCCCGAGAACGGTGATGAGCTTGGCGTAATGGAGAGTATAATCGAGTGCTCCTATGAATACGGCGTAGAGGTGAACATTTATAAATATGGAGAGAGGCTGTCCTTGCTTGATGCTTCTTGGGCGGCGGTGATGAGTGCTCCAAACGCTGAGGGAAGGGCGCATTCCTCAATCAGCGTGGTTATAGGCAACGGAAACGAGATATTGTCTTATATAGGTACGGGCGGCGATAGTGAGACACTCGGTAATATAACCTCAAACAGTGACTATATCATATTCGGAAAGCACGGCGGTGAGTGCGGTGGAGAGTACGGCTACAAGGTTGATGAGGCTAAGCTCAAGAGTGTATTTTTTGCTGATAAGACTGTTTTGGGATACTCGGATATCTTCTTTGGAAATGCCGATATTTTTGTGCCCCGCGAAGGAGAGCGACGGGTAAAATTTGAGCTTGTCCTTAGATGACAGTGGATTGACAAAACGACGCGTTTTTTCATATCATAATAGTGCGTGGGGTGTTTAATGAGATAGAAAGCTCTTTTTCCCACGGTCTTTGAAAGGACACTGCGATATGAAAAACAGTATAAAAATTTCTATGCTCGGAGGAGATCTCAGGCAGCTTGCGGTGGCAAAAAAGCTTGCTTTGAGTTATGATAACATAAACATTTGGGGTGTTAAGCTTGGCGCTCCCTGTGAGGTGGAGAGCGTTAAGTTTTATACTGACATTGACGAGGCGTTGAGCGGTGCGAATGTAGTGATACTTCCGCTTCCCTCGTCCACCGACGGCGTGACGCTTAACTGTCCGTTGTACGACGGAGGGGACAGACCTAAGCTCATAAGCCTTGCTAGAGCGCTCCCTACCGGCTGTACGGTGATAGGCGGGCGCATACCCGAAGCCTTTCTGCGTGTCACCGAGGAGAGAGGTATCAAGGTATCGGATTATTTTGAGTCCGAGGACTTTCAGATAAAGAATGCCTACACTACCGCTGAGGCGGCGTTGAGTATAGCTATGAATACTCTTGACAGAAACATCAGGGGTGCAAGGATAGCGATAACGGGATACGGCAGAATAGCCAAGCATCTTTGCTCACTTCTGTTGTCTATGGGTGCTGAGGTCACCGTGGCGGCAAGGCGGGCGAGCGATATTTCCTGGGCTCAGTCCTACGGTTGCAGGACTGTTAGGATAAGCGAGAAGTCAGATTGGGTATCGGAGCTGAAGCAGGGCTATGACGTTATCTATAACACGGTGCCGTATTGGCTGTTTGACAGAGATTTCCTCTCTGAGGTCGATAAACGCACGTTTATCGTTGACCTTGCGTCAGCCCCAGGCGGAGTTGACATATGCGCGGCGAGAGAGCTTGGGGCAAATGTGAGCTGGGCGACATCGCTCCCGGGAAAATACGCGCCGAGAAGCGCGGGCGAGCTTATCGCCGAATGTATCCACAATATAATAGGGGAGGGCTTCGTATGATAGGATATGCCTTTTGCGGTTCTTACTGTACCCACAAAGCATCCCTTGCTCAAATGGAGCTACTTCTTGGGGCGGGATATGATGTCCTGCCAATAATGAGTGAAAACGTATATGAGACCGACACAAGATTCGGAACAGCAAGGGAGATGCGGGAGAAGGTCGAGGGGCTATGCGGACGCGAGGTCGTTCACACGATAGTAGACGCCGAGCCGCTTGGACCGAAGATAGCTCTTGACGCGATGATAATCTGTCCCTGCACGGGAAATACCTTGGCGAAGCTCGCGGCGGGAATAACCGATACGGCGGTATGTATGGCGGCGAAGGCGCATTTGCGGGGAAACAGACCGCTTGTTATTGCCCTCGCGTCAAACGATGCACTGTCGGCGAATCTCAAGAATATAGCAACGCTTCTTTCGCGAAAGCACGTTTATTTTGTTCCGCTGTTTCAGGACGATCCGCTGAAGAAGCCTCATTCGCTGATAGCGGATTTCTCATTGCTGAAGCCTACGCTTGATTGCGCGTTTGAGGGGAAGCAGTATCAGAAGATTTTTGTGTAGCGCCGGGATTTCTTATTGGTACAAGAAATTGTTATTAGCCTTCCCCGGCGGGGAAGGTGGCAAAGCGTAACCGTGACGGATAAGTAGAGCAAATTGTGCCTATTTCTTGCTATTCGGAAACGCCGTAATTTTGTGTTGTGAACAACACAAAAACATCAAACATCGCTAATACGCGAAAGAAACGAACCAAGGGCGTTGCCCTTGAAACCCACTTCCCACTACGCGCTTTTAAGGCGCGTAGTGGGAATATTGCCATACAGATAAAACGCCCAAGGGTCAGCGACCCTTGGGCTCTGTGCGTCTTGACGGAACTGTTTATCCGCTTACAGGGGCGTAAATACTTCGCGCTAAACTCGTTGGGAGTCTTACTTCACAACGATTTTTACGTCTCAAAGGTATCCTTTGCCTTTGCCGTTGGCATATCCATAAATCCAAAATGTCCGCCACTGTTAAGCGCTGCCTCTATCCTGAGCAGGCGGTTGTATTTTGCCACCCGCTCACTGCGGCAGGGCGCACCAGCCTTGATAAACGGAGCGTTCAGCGCGACTGCGATATCGGCTATGGTAGTGTCCTCGGTCTCTCCGCTTCTATGAGAGAGAATAAAGCGGTATCCAGCTTCCTTTGCGGTGTGGATAACATCAAGCGTCTCGCTCAGAGTTCCTATCTGATTAGGCTTTATCAGAATGGCGTTCGCCGCTCCCGCTTCGATACCCTGCTTCAGGCGTTCTGTGTTCGTTACAAAGAAATCGTCTCCCACGAGCATAGTCCTATCTCCGATACGTGAGGTGAGCTTAGTCCACCCCTCAAAGTCACGCTGGTCAAGACCGTCCTCTATCGACATCACGGGATACTTAGATGTCAGGGCGCACCAATAGTCTATCAGCTCGTCTCGGGTGTATTTCGTCCCTCTCTTGGGCATAACGTATATTCCGTCCTCGGCGTACCACTCAGACGCGGCGGCATCAAGAGCTATCATAACGGTCGACGTGTCATAGCCCGCCTTTTTTATAGCCTCGATTATAAGATCTACCGCCTGCTCGTCGCTCTCAAGGTCAGGTGCGTATCCTCCCTCGTCGCCAACTGTGGTGGCATATCCCTGGGATTTAAGGAGCTTGCCGAGCGCGGCGTATATCTCGCACCCCGCGCGCATAGCCTCACAGAAACTCTTGCAGCCCACGGGGACTATCATAAATTCCTGTATCTCAATGTTATTCGCTGCGTGAGCGCCGCCGTTTATAATATTCATCATAGGCACTGGAAGTCTAAAAGAGTCTACGCCTCCAAGATATTTGTATAGCGGTATGTGATACCAATTTGCCGCGGCTCTCGCGGCGGCGAGAGATACCGAGAGGATAGCGTTCGCGCCGAGATTTGACTTGTCCGACGTTCCGTCGAGCTTCAGGAGTATACTGTCAAGCTCGTGCTGCTCAGAGGCGCAGATACCCGAAATAGCGGGGGATATAGTCCTGCAAACGTTGCAGACGGCACCTCTTACCCCCTTTCCGTTGAATCGCTCGGAGTCTCCGTCACGTTTCTCGTGCGCTTCATAGATTCCAGTGGATGCCCCAGAGGGAACGCTCGCCATTCCGACAGTTCCGTCAGTTAGAAAGACGGTTGTCTCAACCGTGGGATTTCCTCTTGAGTCTAGTATCTCCCGCGCGCAGCATTTTACTATCTGTGGTTTATTCATATCATCATTCCTTTCATTTGTAAGAGTTTAATGTTATTATTTGCAAGTGAGATAAAAACATACCCTTATATTCGTCAACTTTGACATTTTAACTTTATTTTTCATAATATGTTATTACGCAATATGCGAAAAAATCCTTGGAGGAGGGTATATGATAATTTATACTGTAAGGAACGGAGACAATCTTTACGATATAGCGAAGCGCCTGGGGGCAAATGCCGAGCTTATAGCGAGGGATAACGAGTTGGCGGACCCCGCATCACTTACCGTGGGGCAGACGCTCGTTGTCAGGACACCGCAAACAGTCCACACGGCGGCAGAGGGGGAAAATCTATACACGGTAGCTCAGAATTACGGCGTTACGACTAATCAGCTTTGGCGGAACAATCCAAGTCTTGGCGGCAAAACGGCGTTAAACGCAGGAGAGCAGATAGTCATATCGGATGCGCCACCGATATACAACAGGACTGTGGCGGCAAACGCATACGTGTATCCCACCGCAAACAGGGATACACTTGCAAAAACCTTGCCGTATCTCACGTATCTCACTATATTTTCTTATGGCGTTGAAGACGACGGAGAGCTGACCGATATCGACGACGAGCCTATCATCGACCTTGCGAGACAGTACGGCGTAGCGCCGATAATGCTCGTGTCAAATCTCGCTCCCGACGGAACTTACTCGCCCGACCTTGCAGAGAAGATACTGTCAAGCCGTGCGCTTCAGGACATACTCGTGGGCGAGATTGTGAGAACCGTGACGGAGAAGCGGTATAGCGGTGTCAACGTCGATTTCGAATACGTTCCCGCAGAATACGCCGATGAGTACGCGGCGTTTCTTTCGCGACTTGACGAAAAGCTGGGCAGCGGCGGGTACCCGCTTTGGGTATCACTCGCACCAAAGACAGAGGACGGACAGTCGGGAATGCTTTACGAGGGGCATAATTACGGTGAGCTTGGGACTGCGGACAAAGCGCTATTGCAAACCTATGAGTGGGGATATATTTACGGTCCGCCTATGGCTATAGCTCCTATTGACAAGGTAAGAGATGTGGTGCGGTACGCCGCGGATAAGATATCTCCCGAAAAACTTTTCCTTGGTACTCCAAATTACGGATATAATTGGACATTGCCCTTTGTGAGTGGTGAGAGCAGAGCAACGCCCCTTGGAAATACCGAGGCGTTGTCCCTTGCCGCCGACAGGCGCGCGGCGATAGAGTATGATACTACCTCTCAAGCGCCGAGCTTTGGGTATTTTATACGAGAAAACGGAGTATCTAATGAGCATAGGGTATGGTTTCAGGACGCGAGAAGTGTTGAAGCGACGCTGAAGCTCGTAGACGAATTCGGACTTTACGGTATCAGCGTGTGGAACGCGATGAGATATTTCCCTCAGCTTTGGCTGCTTCTGAATAGTACTTATAATATTGAAAAAATTTTGGGATAAAAGCCTTGACATAAAAATGCGTTTGTGGTAAAATAAGCGCGTATTTTAGGGGCGCTCGCAAGAGCTTAATAAGGAAACGGGTGAAAATCCCGTACGAACGTGTCGCCGTATACGGCAAGCATTCGGCGCGGTACTGCCGCAGAGTACCGTTAAGTCATTGGGAATATTCCCGAGAAGACGCTGTTTTGCGTTATAGCCGTGAGTCGGAAGACTTACCCCGCAGTCATAACCAAGCCTCACGAATCGGCACAGGTAATACCGATGGTATGACGGATACGGAATAAAAATTTCAAGGAGAAAAAAGATGAAGCTACAAAAAACAAGATCAATGAAGATTTTGTCATGCTTACTCCTGCTTTTGCTTTCTGCGGCGATAGCATTTTCGGCAGTGGGTTGCGATGACACAAACAATGAAGACGGTAATGCCGTCCAAACCACCACGGCAGGTACTACCGCATCTACCCCATCAAGTACGACGCTTCCCCCTTCAAACGTTCGCGGAGAGGGTAACACAGAGTTCGCATTTAAGGTGATAACTGCATCGGGTGAGACGAAAACCTTCACCGTAAGAACAGACAAGGAGAAGGTGGGCGAGGCGCTTCTTGACGCGGGACTTATCGCGGGCGATGACGGACCTTACGGACTTTACGTAAAGACGGTGGATGGCGAGACGCTCGATTACGAGACACACGGAAAGTATTGGGCATTCTACGTTGACGGTTCCTACGCTGCAACGGGTGTTGACGTCACAAAGATAGAGTCTGGCAAGGAGTATTGCTTTAAGGCGGAGAAGGGCTGATGTCAGCAACGAATAAACTCTTTGATCACGTAATACATATTCCCATATTTGCTATGCTTGGCGTCATAATGTATATCTCGGATATACTTATGGAGTTTTTACCCAACGTTCATATAGTCGGTGTACTGACGGTGGTATATACTATAGTCTACAGGAGTCGAGCCTTAATACCTATATATATCTACGTATTGCTCAACGGGTTATTTTCGGGATTCGGTATATGGTGGCTTGCGTATCTTTACGTATGGACTATATTGTGGGGGCTTGTTATGCTAGTGCCCCGAAAACTGCCCTCAATGCTGAGATACGTTATATACACAGTTCTGTGCACGCTCCACGGGTTATCCTTCGGTCTGCTTTACGCACCTGTGCAGATGTTTTACAATTCGGATGTCAGATATATAATCTCGTGGTGGTCCTGGGGATTTATCACGGCGGATATATGGCACGGTATAGGTAATTGTATTTTCGGAATATTGCTTATACTTCCGCTTTCACGTCTGCTGATAAAGCTAGAAGCAAATATGAAGATAGAATAACGCAAAAGTATTTTTGGAAACGGAAAAACTTGCTTGTTGTAAGCACGGTTTTTCCGTTTCTTTTTGTGCTACTTTTCGGGAAAATAGTATTGCAATTTAAGGAATAATCTGTTATAATTAAGTGTCGGTATTACGATAAATGCTAAAAAAAGGATGAGGAAAATGAAAGCTGTAGTTACAGTCGTCGGACACGACAACAAAGGAATAATCGCAAAGGTAAGCGCAAAGTGCGCGGAGGTAGGCGCTAATATCACGGAGATATCACAGAGCGTCCTCAAGGAATATTTCGCTATGATAATGGTTATCGATATAGATGGTATAAATATGCCGTTTACCGAGTTCGTTGATGCTATGAAAAAGCTCGGCGAGGATAATAATCTGGATATCCGCACGATGCACGAGGATATTTTCAATTCAATGCACAGGATATGAGGTCAGACGAAAATGGTCAATATTAACATAAACGATATCCTTGAAACTATAAATATGATAAAGGAGGAGAACCTCGATATCAGAACGATAACGATGGGAATCTCTCTTTACGATTGCGCGTCGGACGACGTGAGCGTCGTTTGCGACAGGATTTACGATAAAATAACAAAAACTGCCGAGAACCTTGTTCGCGTTGGTTGCGATATCGAAAAGGAGCTTGGTATCCCGATAATCAATAAGCGCGTGTCGGTCACGCCAATCTCGCTTGTCGGCGGTAAATATACACCCGAGGATTACGTGCGTATCGCAAAAACTCTCGACAGGGCGGCGCATACTCTCGGTATAAACTTTATTGGTGGCTACGGAGCACTGGTTCAGAAGGGCTTCACCGCTAACGCTTCAAGTCTTATCGAATCTATCCCCTACGCGCTGTCTGAGACAGAGCTCGTCTGCTCCTCGGTCAACGTCGCTTCAACCAAAGCGGGTATAAATATGGACGCTGTGGCGAAAATGGGTAGCGTTATCAAAAAGACCGCATACCTTACAAGAGATAAGGAATCTATCGGCTGCGCCAAGCTCGTCGTTTTCGCAAACGTTCCCGAGGATAACCCCTTTATGGCGGGAGCGTTCCACGGTGTTGGAGAAGCGGAGAGTGTTATCAGCGTTGGAGTTTCAGGTCCCGGTGTTGTAAATTCGGCAATACGCAGAGCAGGGCAGTGTGACTTCTCGGCTCTTGCGGAAATAATCAAAAAGACCGCATTCAAGATCACAAGAATGGGACAGCTCGTGGCAACCGAAGCATCCAAGAGACTTGGTGTTCCTTTTGGAATAGTCGACCTCTCACTGGCGCCCACTCCCGCTGTCGGAGATTCGGTAGCGCATATTCTTGAGGCTATGGGACTTGAAAAATGCGGAGGTCACGGAACAACCGCGGCGCTCGCTCTGCTCAACGACGCGGTCAAAAAGGGTGGCGTTATGGCGTCATCTCACGTCGGCGGACTTTCGGGTGCGTTTATCCCCGTATCCGAGGACGCGGGAATGATAGACGCCGTTGAGTGCGGAGCGCTCTCGCTTGAAAAGCTTGAGGCTATGACGGCGGTATGCTCGGTAGGACTTGACATGATAGCTATCCCCGGGGACACCCCCGAGGAGGTTATCTGCGGAATTATTGCAGACGAGATATCTATCGGTGTTGCGAATACAAAGACCACCGCGGTAAGAGTTATCCCCGCGTACGGCAAGAAGGCAGGGGACAATGTAGTGTTCGGTGGACTTTTGGGTTACGCTCCCGTAATGAAGCTCAGTGAGTATTCCTGCGCAGACTTTATAGCGAGGGGTGGACGTATCCCCGCGCCTATACATTCGTTGAAGAACTGATAAAGATGACAATGGTAAAAGGTCGTTGCGGATTTTCGCAACGACCTTGATATTTTTAGTGAAAAAAGAAGAGAGAAAAGGAAAAAAGTAAAATCTTCCCCGAACAAAGTTCGGAGAAGATTTTGGCGGAGGCAGAGGGATTCGAACCCCCGTGGGCTTGCGCCCAAACGGTTTTCAAGACTTTTTGACAAATCCGACATTAACGCAAAATAATCGAAACTATCAGACGGTAGAAAACGCTGAAAACCCAGTAAAATCAAGGGCTTTCGGCGTGTTGTCTTTCCCAAAATCCGAAACCTTAAGCGGTGCAAGAAATTCCGCTTCTAAAACAATTTCTAAAGATTTTTTAGAAAAAGTTTTAGATAAATCCGCACCCATATGCCCCGTGGCAAGCCACATTCTGTCCGCCAAATCCGCCACAATGGATTAAGTTATTGATATCATTATACCATAAAGCAGCCGAGAGTTCAAAGGAGAACGGTTATATTTCTTTTCTTCCGCTGTTGAAAAAATATAATTTTTTCTAAAAAATCATCTTTTTTCTCAAAATGATGTTCACAGCTATTGACATTATAGAAAAATGTAGTATAATATACGTATAGAATGTTATAATTTGCTACAAAATTATGTAATGATAAGGAGGTGCTTCTATGGTTGAAAATTCAATAAAAGTCTTTGCTTCCGAGGAGTACTTCTTGCTGTTTTGGCTCTCGGAAAACATGACCAAAAGCAGCAAAAAAATGTCTGTAAGATTTTCCCAGTCCGAAATAGCGGAAGAACTAAAATGCAGTCCAACAACTGTTAACAAACGAATGCGTCTGTTACAAGATGCGGATTGCATAGAGCTTGACGGCAAAAAAGGTTATACGATTACAGACAAAGGTAAAAATGTTATTAAAATAATGAAAAAAATAGAGAGTCTTGATGGAGGAAATCAAAATGACTGAAAAGATTATTGTAATTCCCGAAGGCAAAATTTGTGACTACGTGGATGGTAAATTCAGACCCGACACACCCGAAGAATATGTTCGTCAAACCATTGAAAAGCGTTTGGTGAATGAACATAAGTATCTCCCTAAGCAGATCAAGATTGAATTTACTCTTCAATTGGGTTCGCGCAAGCCTCGTGCTGATATTGTCATTTTTGATAAGGGCTGCACCGAGTTCACCCAAGAGAACATCAGAATAATTATTGAGTGTAAAAAAGAAACCGTAGAAGCTCGTAATGCAAAGGACGGTGTTGAGCAGCTGAAGTCGTATATGTCTGCGTGCCCGAACTGTGAATGGGGTATGTGGACTAACGGAAAGCAGAAAGAGGTGTTCCGCAAATTCGTTAACGATAAAGGTCAGATTGAATTCATGGATTATAATGATATTCCTTCTGCCGATGGCAACCTTGATGATGTTGACCGTCCCAAGAGAACTTCTCTCAAAAACGCATATGACGACAACCTCCTTTTTGTGTTCAAAACCTGCCATAACCATATTCATGTCAATGATGGTTTGCAAAAG
>JAZQWY010000067.1:0-17562 GCA_045632545.1 Eubacteriales bacterium
AAGGGCTACAATTTCCATTCATTGGACGAAGAAGAATTGCAACGTGTTGTTTTGTCCATAAATCTAAGACCAAGAAAATGCTTGGGGTGGAAATCTCCCTTTGAAGCATTTTTTGGTGTTGCACTTGCTTGACAATCTGCCATGTCGCGAAGCGACTGAGGGATTGTTTTAGCGTAAATCTAATCTTCTACAATCCCTCCGTCTTGCCACGCAAGCCACCTCCCCTTACACAGGGGAGGCATTTTTTACCTCCCGGAAGGTAAGCAAATAACTTTTGAAAAAATAGTGTCAAAAGTGCCTTTGCATTGCTTTTGACAGTCCGTTTAAAATAAGATCCGTATATTTTTGTTTCACTTCGTTATCTGAACTTACCTTAATGCAGATGCGCTACTCATTTTTACTTTTCGCAATGTTTTTATTTTAAAGACAAAAAATATTTACTTTAGTAAATTTATATTGACAATTCTTGCGATTTGTGTTATACTGTTTATAGAAAGGAGATGAACGTATGTATATTGATTACAGTAAGCTATGGAAATTATTGGTTGACAAGAATATGAACAAAAGCGATTTGATCGCACTCACCGGAATCAGTTCCAGAGTTATAGCAAAAATGTCTAAAAACGAAACGATTACAACCGACACAATTGCCAGAATATGTTCAGCGCTTAACTGCAGCGTCAGTGATATTATGGAATGTATTAGCGAAGAAAATCTCACAGTGTATGCTGCCTACAAAAAATATGGTGTATGTGTTGAGGAAAACGAGTTATTTAAGACGGTTCAGTTTACTGTGGCAGGTCAAAAATACACGGTTTATCAATCTAATGAGTTGGCAACAAAGGCTACACAAATTCATTGCGAGGAAGATAAAACAGTATACTGGGTTCAATTTTATCCCGTTGGATATATTGCGGGGATGCCTGTAAAAAAGGTTTTGGTAAAACCCTATCCAAAGGATAACGAAATTATCATCGTTTTGATCAAAGGGAAACCTTGCGTAATAGCCGGCTTGGATGAAAACGGTTTTGTTTCGAGTAGAGGCGTGCGAAAAAACAAGTCCGATATTTACGTTATGTCAGAATCCGCGTTTAAGCTTTTTACCCCGCAAGTAATGTGAATTTGCATTGTTTTACAACCCGATAGTACACATACAAGCTGTAACACATTACACCTTGCGGGGCAAGGCGTGTGAAAAAGGACAGAGATGGAAACATCTCTGTCCTTTTTTCTGTCGGCAAGTAAAACTGTCCTTTAGGGTGCAACCCTATACCCTGCCTTTTTTATACAAATTGAAATCAATCTACAATGTACTTTTCAAATTCGTTGTAATGATCCTGCTCCATAATGATTTTAAGATCGCTCCAGTTCAGCTTCTTTGCGAGAAGAACCCCGAGCAGGCTCTTAGCATTTACAGAGAACTTTGAACCGCTGCGAAGCACTATTTTTCCACTAAGCTTAGTTGCGATAGCAACGATCTTTTTTGCGTCCTCAACCGTATCAATTTCAATTTTGTATTGATATTTTCCCTCAAAACCCATATCGGTTACGGCTCCTTTCAATAATTTACTCAATAATAATCGGATGTGTCACTTAAGTACCGATTTTCTCTGTGGCTATATTTTACAGTGTGATTATTAACAAATCATCACTAATATGTTAATTAATAGTAAATATAAAGATTTTTTGTGTATTTTATGCCCAAAAAAGGCGTTTGATAATTGTGCTAAATGCTATTAACTTCATTTTTCGATTTGTTTCTGTGTTTTTTGATTATACGGGTATATATCAAATATCCTGTAAGGCTCAGAGCACCCGAAACGAGAAAGGCGACAAGTGCGTAGACGAATTTGTTGTTGCCAAGCGCGTCGCCCCCGACGGTGGACATTATGATGGAAGGTATTCGCGCCGTGGTCGCGATAAGCAGATAAAGGGGAATGCTCATTTCGGTTATTCCTACGGCATATGTCACAAGGTCCTTCGGTGTGCCCGGGATAAGAAAGAGTATCGCGGTAAGGATATTTCTTTTCTTTGGATTGTTGATTATCGGCAAGGCGTCTATTTTTTCTCTCGGGTAGAGCGATTCCACGAAGCGTCTGCCGAACTTTCTCGTCAGAAGTATTACGGTAATGCTTCCAAGCGTTATACCGACAAGACAAATCAGAGCGCCTGCAATCGAGCCGAAGGCGTATCCAGCGGCTATTTCCACGAGCTCTCCCGGGATAAGGGCGATTATGACCTGAATGGCACAGATGAAAATTAGGACTATAACGCTGAGCAGGTAGTGCTCGTCAACGAATGCTTTGAATGCGTCGGTGTCTGTAAAATTCGCTTTGAGGAATATAACGCCAGCGACGGCGAGGATACAGGATATTATCGAAAAAGCGCCCAGCGCTATCGCCGCTACCTTTTTGGAATAGTGCTTAGTCTCGCCAAGCTCCTTATCCTTGAAAAGCTTTTTCGCGCGTTCTTTTCGTTTGCCCATCATATCACCTCGCTTGCTAATTTTCTTCAATATATCCTATTATATCACACAATTTGACAAAATGGGAGCAGTTCATTAAAAAGATACAATAAATTATTACATAATTTGCGGTATTTATATGATTGACAAAGTGTGATTCGTTGTGGTAAAATAATCTCAGATAAAGAATTTTGACGGAGGTAGCGGTATGGCAAAGAAGATAACTTGGAGCGTAAATCTTGAGGACGGAGAGCATAAGGTCTCCCTCGTTTATTCAATGCTTATGGGAAAGGCGATAGTTACTATCGACGGAGATGAGTTTGACATAAGCATGGGCTTCGGTAAGCTCAGGGGAACTAATCAGGTGTTCAAGCTTGGAGAAGTGGCGGCTATACTCGATTTTCCGAAAAAGGGCGCGCCCGATATATATATTGACGGCGTGGGAGTAAATTCGGGGAAAAAGCAGGGAGAGTAATACTGTGCGCGAAGTATGTCGGGGCGGAAAAATATTTGCGGAAATTTTCCGAAAACTATTGACAAACGCCCCGCGTTGCGTGTATAATAGCCGTATCAATAGAAAAACCGATGATTAAGAGTAGTAGCTGTTATGTAGCAGGTTCAGAGAGTCGCCGTTGCTGTGAGTGCGATACTGCGGTTTCAGTGAATGGACTTATGAGGGCGGACGAAATCCTCTTTGCCAGAGGGAGAGTAGTTACCGACGGGGAGTGACGCCGTTATTGTCGCAGTCGCATTTTCGTGCGATATTGAGTGGGCGCGTCAGCGTCAATATGGGTGGCACCGCAGGTATTATCTTGTCCCTGAATTATCAGAGACAGGATTTTTTGTTTTTGGAGGAAGCTATGTATATTGAAGCGAAACGATGGCGTAGCCGAGCTTAAAGTTTGATATTTAATACTTGAAAATAAATATAACCGATATTCAGAAAGGATTTTTGTTATGAATTTTAACGGCATTGATTTTGATACTTATTTTAAGAATTACCCCGATGAGAAGGGATATTTTGGAAAATACGGCGGAGCGTATGTGAATGACGAGTTGAAAAAGGCTATGGAGGAGATAACCGAGGCTTATTTCACCATCTGCAAATCCAGCAAGTTTATCAGCGAGCTTCGCAGGATACGTAAGGATTTTCAGGGCAGACCCACGCCTATCTCTCACCTTGAAAGACTTTCCTCAAAGCTCGGTAACGTCCAGCTTTACGTCAAGAGAGAGGATCTGAACCACACGGGAGCGCATAAGCTCAACCACTGTATGGGCGAGGCGCTTCTCGCGAAATATATGGGTAAGAAGAAGCTTATCGCCGAGACGGGCGCAGGTCAGCACGGTGTTGCTCTGGCTACCGCGGCGGCGTATTTCGGACTTGAATGTGATATATATATGGGCTCTGTGGATATCAAAAAGCAGGCTCCCAACGTAGCGAGAATGAAGATACTCGGTGCGAACGTGGTAGAGGTTACTCACGGTCTCGCTACTCTCAAAGAAGCGGTTGACGCGGCATTTGAGGCTTACGCGAAGGATTATAAGAACAGCATCTACTGCATAGGCTCCGTGGTAGGACCTCACCCGTTCCCAATGATGGTGCGCGATTTCCAGAGCGTTGTGGGTATTGAGGCAAGGGAACAGTTTATCGATATGACAGGCGAGCTTCCCGACGCTATCGTTGCCTGCGTTGGCGGCGGCTCTAACTCGGCGGGATTTTTCGCTGGATTTTTGAATGATCCCGTTGATATTTACGGAGTTGAGCCCCTCGGACGCGGTCCCGCTATGGGCGACCACGCCGCAAGTCTGCAGTACGGCACAGAGGGCGTTATGCACGGATTTAACAGCATTATGCTGAAGGACGAAAATGGCGATCCCGCACCCGTTTACTCTGTTGCAAGCGGACTCGACTATCCGTCCTCGGGACCTGAACACGCATTCCTGCACGACCTCGGCAGAGTTAAATACGATGTCGTCAACGACGATGATACCATAGACGCTTTCTTCACGCTTTCAAGACTTGAGGGTATCATTCCCGCGATAGAGAGCTCTCACGCGGTAGCTTACGGAATGAAGCTGGCTCGCGAGATGGGTAAAGGTTCCGTCCTTATCAACCTCTCGGGCAGAGGCGACAAGGATATGGACTATATAATCGAGAGATATGGTATAAGATAGATATATTATGGGGGAGAGAGGAACTTTTTGCAAAAAGTTCCTCTCTCCCCCATACCCCCTCTCTCTTCAAAAATCTTTAAAGCAAGGGGTATTATTAACACGCTCATTCACCTTTCTGTGTGACGCTCGGCGTAGAGCAGGATTTTGATTAAATTTGGTTGCCTAGTCTAAAAATTCTTGAAAGGATAGGGGTGCGGGGGAAGGAAGACTTCTTATAAGAAGTTTTCCTTCCCCCGCATATCCATTTATCTCTATCTTATTTCGCCGCTTCGCGTCTTGCTTTCATAACGGCTTTCATACGAAGCTCGGTGTTGAGTATTTTCTTGCGAAGTCTTATCGACTTAGGCGTTACCTCGATAAGCTCGTCGTCGGTGATAAACTCGATAGCTTCTTCAAGAGAGAATATCTTAGGAGGAGTGAGAAGGAGCTTTTCGTCAGCGCCTGCGGAACGGATAGCGGTGAGCTGCTTTTTCTTGCAGGGGTTGACCGAAATATCCTCGTTCTTGGGTGTCTCGCCGACGATCATACCCTCGTAAACGGGAGTCTGAGGACCGACGAAGAGCTGACCTCTCTCCTGAGTGTTATAGAGACCGTATCTTGTGGTCTCGCCGTCCTCGGAAGCGACGAGTGAGCCTGTAAATCTCATAATTATCTCGCCTCTGTAGGGCTGATATCCGTCAAATAGTGTATTCATAATTCCTTCGCCGTGAGTTGCGGTCAGGAACTCGGAACGATAACCGAAAAGGCATCTTGAGGGGATAGAATACTCTATCCTCATTCGTGAGCCCATAGGATTCATTTCAAGCAGGTCGCCCTTTCTCTGACCGAGTTTTTCGACGACAGCGCCAACGAATTCCGAGGGAACGTCAAGGGTAACTCTCTCCATAGGCTCGCACTTAACGCCGTCAATCTCCTTAAATAGTACACGGGGATTGGAGCACATCATCTCATAGCCCTCGCGCCTCATCGTCTCAATAAGGATAGAGAGGTGCATCTCGCCCCGTCCCGCAACGCGGAACTCCTCGGTGGTGTCTCCGTCCTGAACTCGGAGGGATACGTCCTTCAGAAGCTCTTTGTAAAGTCTGTCGCGGAGCTGTCTTGACGTAACGAACTTGCCCTCTTTTCCCGCAAAGGGACTGTTGTTTACGGCGAAGGTCATCTCCATAGTAGGCTCGCTGACCTTGACGAACTCAAGCGGCTCGGGAGCGTTTATGCTTGTAACCGTGTCACCTATCGTGATATTCTCGGCACCCGAGAAGCAGACGATATCGCCCATTTTAGCTGTTTCAACGGGAACGCGCACGAGACCGTCTATCTGGAACAGGGAAACTATCCTCGTTCTCTTGGGCGCTGCGTCTGAGTGATAGTTGCACATATAAACTTCTTGATTGGTCCTGATAGAACCTCTCTCAATACGACCGATACCTATTCTCCCCACGTAGTCGTTGTAGTCGATAGAAGAAACGAGAAGCTGAAGCTCACCCTCGTCGTCACCCTCGGGTGCGGGAATGTAGTCAAGTATCTTGTCGAACAGGGGAGTGAGGTCTGTACCCTCAACGTCGGGGTCCTCGGTAGCCGTACCCGCCCTTCCAGAGCAGTAGAGCATAGGGCTGTCAAGCTGTTCGTCGGAAGCGTTGAGGTCTATAAGAAGCTCAAGTATCTCGTCCTCGACTATACCTATCCTTGCGTCGGGCTTGTCTATCTTATTTATAACGATGATTACCCTGTGATTAAGTTCAAGCGCGCGCTGGAGAACGAATCTCGTCTGAGGCATAGGACCTTCGGCGGCGTCAACGAGAAGTATTACTCCGTTGACCATTTTCAGGATTCTCTCGACCTCTCCGCCAAAGTCGGCGTGACCGGGAGTGTCAATAATATTGATCTTAACGTCCTTGTAATGAACGGCGGTGTTTTTGGCGAGGATAGTGATACCTCTTTCCTTTTCAAGGTCTCCCGAGTCCATAACGCGGGTAACCGTTTCCTGATTGTCGCGGTAGATACCGCCCTGCTTGAGCATTTCATCCACGAGAGTGGTCTTTCCGTGGTCAACGTGGGCGATAATAGCAACGTTTCTCAAATCATTTCTGATCACAGCCTGATCTCCTTATAAATCATTAGCGTTAATATTCCAACATAATATTATAACACACTTTTTCGACATAGAAAATATTTTTATTTGCTGATTTTTTTGGTTTTATAGAAAAAATTGTTGTGCAATTTAACCTGTTGGCGTATATATTGACAGGCTTTGACGTATATGCTATAATTGATGAAGATTTTAATATACAGGAATAGGAAAAATGAAAAAGCTTTTGATATTTGACCTTGACGGCACACTTGCCGATACTATACATTCTATACAGCACGCCATAAATCTCGCCGCCGAGAGCTTAGGTTATCCCGAGAGGACATATGAGGAGGTAAGGGAGGCGATAGGTGACGGCGCGAGGCTGCTCATAAAGCGTGTGATGCCCACAGAAAAGTCGGGAGACGAGAGGGCGGTAGATGAATTTTTAGCGCGCTACGAGGAGATGTACGACACGACGTATATGGAAGCCGACAGATGTTACGACGGAATGGACGAGACGCTTGACGAGCTTCACAGCAGGGGATACGTCATAGCCGTGCTGTCGAATAAGCAGGATAATTACGTAAAGCTTATCGTGGAGAAGATAGTGAGGAAAGGGATAGTTTCCTTGGCAGTCGGACAAAGAAAGGGCTATCCCACGAAGCCAAATCCCGCCGTGCCGCTTGCTATAGCCGAGCATTTCGGTGTTCCCGCAGCTGACGCGGCGTTTATAGGCGATAGCGAGGTGGATATTATGACAGCGAAGAACGCGGGAATGATGTCGGTAGGATGTGATTGGGGCTATAGGGGCAGAGAAGCGCTGACAGCGCACGGTGCGGATTACGTGATATCTCACCCCAAAGAGCTACTTGATATATTTGGATAAATAAAACCCCCGTGTCGGGGGGTTTTTATTTTTGAGACTCATATATCATTCATCTTTGATATAAAGCAAAATATTCTCTACGTTACAGTCTAATATATTGCAAAGGTCGTTTAAGGTAACTGTGCTTATCGGTTTATCGTGCTTAAGGCGGTCGAGCAAACTTCGGCTGATACCGTATTGATTAATAAGCTTATAGGTAGAAATGCCTTTTCGCTTAATGGTTTCATAAAACGGAGCATAAGAAATCATAATGTTACCCCCCTTATATTTATTATTATAAAAGGTGCTCAAACTATTGACAATTGTCCACAAAACGAGTATAATAAATTATGCTCGATAAAACGATAATAAATTCGAGCTATGGAGGGGAAATGAAAAATATTAAGTTGATTTTGGCAATTTTTCTTTGTGTTGTTGCTCTCTTTGCTTTGTGTAGTTGCGCTGTGCAAGGAAAACAGGGACCTAAGGGGGACACAGGAGAGAAGGGCGCGGACGGAGCTGTTGGCGCTGCGGGAAAATCCGCGTATGAGTTAGCGTGTGCGAACGGTTACACGGGAACTCTCTCAGAGTGGTTGTCAGACCTTTCAGGCGAAGACGGAAGCTCGGCTTATGATATAGCTGTGAAGAACGGATATGAGGGCGACGAGGCTTCGTGGCTTGCGGCGCTCAAGGGAGAGCAGGGAGAAAACGGACAGAACGGAAGAACCGCTGAGTTCCGTGTAAACGAAAATTGGGTACAGTGGAAATATACCGATGAAGCGGATACTGCATGGAGAAATCTATATGAATTTATTCTTACGGTGACCGACCCGAGCGACCCGATACCCGACGGAGTTCCGTCGGCATACCTTTCGACGAGCTCCGACAGTGATAATTACGGACTTGCGGGAAGCTATACAAGGCTTTCCAATAAAGAGGTCGCGGTTGGGGACAAGGTAACTTTAACGGCTACGGTCAATGCGGGATATAATTTTGAAGGCTGGTATTTGGATACTTGGAATTCGGATAGCTGTCTTAGCAAGGATTTGGAATACGAGTACACTATGACCGACTATGACGTAACGATAGAAGCAAGATATAGCTGTTATACAATAAGCGTTGAATCTGATACCGACGATTACGGTCTTGCGGGTACTTATACGATGCTGACAAACAAAAAGACCTCTGTCGGCAGTGAGGTGGAGCTTGTTGCTACCGTCAATGAAGGATATAATTTCGATGGCTGGTTTATTGACAACGTTTGTATGAGTAACGGATTGACATATACCTATACAATGGGTGAGAATAACGTGGAGATAGAAGCCAAATTCAGCTCGTTCACGGTTAATACGACCACGTACTGTAACGTTGCCGGTGTGGCAGGTACTTATACAAATCTCTATAACAAAAAGGTGGCTGTAGGAAGTGAGATAGAGCTTACAGCAACTGTGAACGACGGATATAATTTTGAAGGCTGGTACATTGACGACGTTTGCGTATCGAGAAGTCTCAATTATACCTACACTATGGATCGCGGCAACGTAGAGATATGTGCGGTATATAGTTGTTACAAGCTTACCACCTTGGGATATGCGGTAAATGCAAACGGTGACGTGGACGCGAATTTCACGGCGGGTACTTATACGCAATACGCGAGTGAAAATATTTCTGCGGGTAAAACTATCACTCTTGTGGCTACCGTAAATGACGGTTATAATTTCGTGGGCTGGTACGTTGGCGAAAACTGTGTGAGCACGGCTCTTGAATATACCTTTACTATGGAAAAATCCGACGTGGAGATATATGCGGTTTATAATTATTATACACTTACAACAACTGCCAGACACCGTCCGGGTGCAAATTGGTCGCATACTGATTTAACAGAAAGTGCAGGACTGTATATAGACCCCGTCTACCGTGATTATAAGGTGTCCATAGGTGATACGATAACTGTAAAGGCAAACGAGATAGAAGGTTGGGTGTTTATCTGTTGGAGAACCGAAGAATCTATTCTCTCTTATGATATGGAATATACTTTTGATATGTCCGCAGGAAATATCTATATGTATGCGGAATATTACAATGAATAAATCGTAAGATAAAACTACCGTTATAAAAAAGATACCCCCGACAGATTTTTAAGGTCTGTCGGGGCATCTTCATTATTTCGCTGTTTTTTCGTCCTCATCGTCGATATTGACGTTATTAGACGAGTTCTCTCTTTCAGCCTTCGCCGCTTCTATCTTCTCCTTGAGTTCCTTTATTTCCTCTCTGAGCGAGTCTATCTCAGCGATAACGTCGGATATCGCTTCCGCATAGGAGTTGTCGGTCTTGAGCTGCTTATAGGTCAGCTTGCCGAGCTTCTCAAATTTTTCACTCTGCTTTACCTTAAGAGTTTTGAGCTTGAAATGCAGGGAAGCGGTATCCGCAAGCTCGCCCGCCTTCTTTATCGTCTTATTCGCGGCGCGTTCAACGCCCGTCTTGATGTCGTTCCAATTAGCCATAAAATACCTCCAACGGCTTTAATTATAATACGGTCTTATTTTACCATAGAAAAATACGTCTGTAAAGTAAGAATATGTTAATTTTTCTTGCATTATTTTGTTAAGGTTGAGCGTACCTTTCCGCGGCGGAGCTTATAAAGCTCCTCTGCGGCAAGTCTCGCTTTTGCCACTATAACCTTGGAGTTCTTCGGAAAGCAGTAAAACAAATGCTTCTTGTTGCCAATCGATATTACGTCTCCTATCTCATACCAGAAATAGTCGGCGTTAAGACTGTAGGACGAAAGCGAAGACTGGGAATAGTCCAGCTCGCCACCGCAGCCTGTAAGACGGAAGCCGTCGCTGTTGTGGATAAGACGTCCCTCTCCAACGCGGTAGAGCCCCTTGGTATCAACTAACATATATACGTCAACGTCGGTGTCAAGCAGATATTCGCCGCGTTCTATCTCTGCCTTGACGCAAGAGCGCTCCCAAGCGTACCAATCGGGTACGTGGGTGAACGCCTCATCTCCGTCGGTCGATTTGAGAAAGCCAAGCTCCGTCAGCTCGTACGTTCTTCCGCAGCTTCCGCAACGGAGATGTATGCCCTTGCCAATGTTCTGCCCCTCGGCGAGACAGTGAGGGCATTTGTATAGAACTCTTTCGAGTCCGTCGGCGCGGAAATCCTCGGATATTTTTATACCGTTTTCCTGCTGCCACTTGAAATTGTCAAAGGAAAATACTTCATTTATAATAGAGTTCAGCTCCTCTGCCGATTTTTCCTTTATCTGCTCGGGCGAAAGCAGGTAAGTCACGTCTGCGCAGATATCCACCTGTCTGTGGCGGAGCATATTGTAAAGCGGTTCGCGAGAGAACGCGCCGTGGGTGATTATCGTAACGACGGGCACCTTGAGCAGCTTGAGGAGTCCACCGAGACTGTCGGGCAGAGTGGTGGCGGTGCCGTCAAAGGAATACCCCGCCTCGGGGTACATAACGACTGTGGATTTCAGTTTGTTCAGTGCATAAGATATATCTTTTATAAGAGATATGTCGGACACGAATTTCTGCGTTGGAATACAGCCTATCTGCTTCATAAGCCAGGATTTGCCCACGAATGCATCTGTGGTGCAGACGGTGGAGAAGGGACGGGGATAGAGGTAGTCTGCCGCTATTTGCAGATCTATGAAGCTCGAATGGTTCATAAGCACGAGACAGGGCTCGCGCTTGCCAAGCTTCTCCATACCTATCTCGTTATAGTTCATACTGTTGCCTTTAAGATTGATATGCGAGAGCGTCTTTACCAAGGCTCTAAAAAAGAGATTTATCTTTTTCGGTTTTTCTTTTTTGGGTTCTGGCAGAGCCATTACCTCGGAATAAGTTTTGTTTATCACCTTTATCTTCATAATGACACTCTCCAATGATAAGATTTTTGGTCTCTATATTAATTTTATCCTAAAAGAGATATAAAATCAAGTATTTTTCTCCAAAAAGGAAAAGCACAATAAGTGACGTAGTCGCGCATTGATATCATAAGATTGATATTTCGCAAGGATCGTCACTATTGTGCATGACGCTGTGGATTGGTGCCGCCAACAGCTTTATCATTATACCTTGGTTTCCCTGTTTTGTAAATATCTATTTTATACGATTTTTTGTCGAAAAATTCGTTAAAAAAGATACAGAATAGAAAGAATGGCATTTTTATTCAGAAAGTTTGTGGCAAATAGACATTAAATGTGAGATAAAGTCGTAGGTCTGTCGTACAGGCTTGTCACAGAGGATGAAAAATAGGCTTTTTATAGACCGAAACAGGAAAGAAAAATAAATTGAAAAAATTTTGAAAAGTTATTGACAAAGTGGGAGATATGTGATAAAATACACAGGACAATAAAGTAGAACGTTCTCCGTTCTCACCCTACCGCAAGGCGCATTGGGTTGATATTCAAATACTTGCCATAGATGGCAGGGGTTTGTTTGTGCGGGGAATTTTCGTTCCCGCTTTTTTTGTGCAGAAGCCCGAAAGGGAATTGGATAATTGCCGCCGAAAGCGGCCACACGATGGGGGTGTATTTAACATTAGCGCAAAAGAAATGACCATCAATGAGGACATCAAGGCGAAAGAGGTCAGAGTGATAGGACCTGAGGGAGAAACCCTCGGAGTTATGCAGCTTGATGACGCACTGAACGCAGCTTACGACCAGGGCTACGACCTTGTGCTCATGGCTCCGCAGGCGGTGCCGCCTGTATGCCGTATCATGGATTACGGAAAGTATCGCTTCGAGCGAGACAAAAAGGAAAAAGAGGCTAAGAAAAAGCAACAGGTTATCGAGCTGAAGGAGATACAGCTTTCCTGCAGGATAGATACGCATGATTTTGAGACCAAGCTCAGACACGCCAAGAGATTTCTTACCGAAGGAAACAAGGTAAGAGTCGTAATGAGATTTAAGGGCAGAGAGATGAGCCATGTTTCTATCGGACAGGAGATAATGTCGAAATTCCAAGAAGCCTGCAGCGAGCTCGGAAACGTAGATAAAGCACCTGTGCTCGACGGAAGGTTTATGAGCATGGTAATCACGCCTTTGAAGCTCAAGTCAAACTAATTTTGTTCATAAACAGCGGAAAGACCGCAGATTTTTATGATATATCGGCGACATTCGCCAAACGATTATCGAAAAGGAGAATATAAAAATGGGAAAGATCAAGACACATAAGGCGTCGGCTAAAAGATTTTCTGTTACCGCTTCCGGTAAGGTAAAGATGGGTCATTGCCACCACAGACATAACACAGGTCTTAAGACCGCTAAGAGAAAGAGACATCTGCGCACGAGCGCGATTCTCAGCGACGCAATGACCGCAAACATCAGAACACTTATCCAGAAATAATTCGGAAGGACAGAGGAGGAAAGAAAAATGGCAAGAATTAAAGGCGCAATGATGACTCGTAAGAGAAGAAAGAAAGTTCTTAAGGCTGCCAAGGGATATTGGGGCGCAAAATCTAAGCATTTCAAGATGGCTAAGCAGGCCGTAATGAAGAGCGGTAACTATGCTTTCGCCGGAAGAAAGATGAAGAAGAGAGACTTCCGTAAGCTTTGGATAACCCGTATTTCCGCGCAGGCTAAGGTAAACGGAATGAACTATTCCACCTTTATGCACGGACTTAAGCTGGCCGGCATAGACCTCAACCGTAAGATGCTTGCTGAGCTCGCGGTTTCCGACAAGGAAGCTTTCGCAGCGCTCGCAGAAAAATCAAAAGCTGCTCTTTAATCAGAGCTGGAAAACCCGGTTTTTACCGGGTTTTCTTGTGTATTTACGGAGGTTGGAAAAGGAGGCTCAGATATGATAAATAGGGATATGATAATAACCTCAAGGCAAAATCCCGCGGTAAAGAGGGCATGCGCTCTGCTTGATAAGAAAGCGAGAGAGGTTGAGGGGTGCTTTCGCTTTGACGGTATAAAGCTTTTCGCTGAGGCGGTCGTCTGCGGGGTGGATATCGAGAGCGTGTATATAAAAGAATCCTCCGCGAACCTTGTATATTCAAGGATAGGACGGGAGCTTGACGCTCTTTCGGAGGAGAGCGTGATACTCGTTTCCGACTCGGTCTTTGACAAGATGAGCGAGGAAAGAGCCCCCGAGGGAATAATAACTGTTGCGAAACATATTGACAAATTCCGTAAAATTGATACAATAATAAATGTCAGCCTTCCAAAAATTGAGGAGAGCGTTTTGTTGCTTGAATCTGTACGTGACCCGGGAAATCTTGGAACGGTGATAAGAAGCGCGGTGGCGCTCGGTGTCGGCAGGATAGTGATGAGCGCCGATTGCGCCGATATATATAATCCAAAAACTATAAGGGCGGCTATGGGCGGGCTTTTCAGGGCGGATATACTCCGCATAGAAAACAGGCTTATGCCCGAATATATATCGATTCTGCGAAGGAGTGGGAGACGTGTGTTCGCGGCGGCGCTTGATGCCGAGGCGGCGGTGCTCGGAGAGTTTGACACCGCGCGCGGAGACTGCTTCGTTATAGGTAACGAGGGTCACGGTCTTTCGGGCGAGGTGATATCCGCCTGTGACAGAAGCGTTATAATACCGATGCGTGAGGGGTGCGAATCGCTCAACGCGGCAGCGGCGTCTGTCATACTTATGTGGGAGATGCAAAGAGCAAACAGAGATAAGTGAGAGGAGGTTTTTCAAAATGTACGATGATGACAGCCTGTATTGGATATGGCTTGCGGATAAGTGCGGCGCGGCTTCAAAGGAGTTCGCTCGTCTTATCGGCAGATTTGAAAATCCCTTTGAGATATACAGACTTGAAGCCGAGGAGATAGGAGCTATCGACTTTATCGGCGAGCGACTTAAGAGCGCGCTGTCAAGTAAATCCTTGGAATCCTCATACTCTATACTTAAATACTGTAAGCAGAATAGGATAGATATAATAACTTACGGAAGCAAACGCTATCCGTCAAGGCTGAAGACACTTGAGGACCCGCCCGCGGTACTATACTGTCTCGGTAATTTTCCCGATTTTGATAAGCGTCTTTGTATAGGCGTGGTGGGAACGAGAAAGATAAGTGCATACGGCGTAGAATCCGCGTATAAAATATCATATGAGCTTGCGGCGGCAAATGTATGCGTGGTCAGCGGAATGGCACGGGGTGTTGACGCTATCGCGGCATGCGGAGCTCTTGAGGCTGGCGGAGATACCGTCGCGGTGCTTGGATGCGGAATAGATGTTGTCTATCCAAAATCGCATACTAAGCTGGAGAAGCATATTTGTCAGAGAGGCGCGGTGATAACCGAATATCCCCCTTCCGAAGCGCCCTACGGACATAATTTTCCAAAGAGGAACAGAATAATCAGCGGACTTTGTCAAGGTGTTCTTGTGGTGGAGGGCGACCGAATCAGCGGAGCGAAGATAACGGCAGAGAAGGCGGTATCACAGGGCAGAGAGGTATTTGCCTTGCCGGGAAAGATAAACGAGAGCAATTCCGAAACTCCTAACGACCTGATAAAGAGGGGGGCTAACGTTGCGCTTCGCTCGGATGATATAATACTTCATTACGATTTTCTCTACCACGATACCATAAATTACAGAGGGCTGAAGAATGCAAAATCAAAGTCGGATTTCTCGCTGAAGGCGGTGCAGAGATATGGTGTCTCGGCGGAGATATATTACGGCACGGCGGTAAGTGACGGCGCTCACGTACAGAAAACTCCGAGGACCGTGTCGCAAAGAAAAACTGAAATGCACGAGGCTGAGGCTGTGGATAGTAAAGAAGATATCGGGCGTGAGGAGTCGGACAACTCAGCGGCTGTGCTGGGTGGGCTTGACCCGTTGACACGAAGGGTGTTTGACCTAATGCCGATAGACAGGGCTGTCTCGCCCGATGAATTCACCTCATCGGAAATTGGTATAGCTGAGGCGATAACCGCGCTCACTATGCTTGAGATAAGCGGACTTGTCTCCTCGCTTCCGGGCGGCACGTACATACGAAGATAAATTTGAATTTAACATACGGTATTCCGTATTTAAGGAAAGGATAGATAAATCAATGGCAAATCTTGTGATAGTGGAGTCTCCTTCTAAGGCTTCAACGATTAAGGGATATTTGGGTTCCAACTATAAGGTCATCGCATCGAAGGGACATGTCAGAGACCTGCCCAAGAGTACGCTTGGCGTGGATATAGATAATAATTTTGACGCGCACTATATCAATATTAGGGGTAAGGGCGACCTTATCAAGGAAATAAGAAAGGAAGCGAAGAACGCAAATAAAGTTTTTCTCGCGACCGACCCTGACCGTGAGGGCGAGGCTATATCCTGGCATCTCGCCGCTACTCTCGGCATACCGCTAGAAAAGACCATGAGGATAACCTTCAACGAGATAACCAAAACGGCAGTCAAGGCGGCTATCAAGGAGCCGAGGCAGATAGATATGGACCTTGTCAACGCTCAGCAGGCGAGACGAATTCTCGACAGAATAGTCGGATACAAGCTCTCTCCATTCCTTTGGAAGAATGTGAGAAGCGGACTTTCGGCTGGACGCGTTCAGTCTGTTGCGACGAGAATAATCGTTGAGCGCGAGGAGGAGATACGCGCCTTCGTTCCCGTTGAATATTGGACTGTAGACGCGGAGCTTGTAGCTGAGGGAAATAAGGCATTCACGGTGCGCTTTTACGGCGACGCTAAAGGGAAACTGAAGCTTTCGAATGAGGACGAGGCTATGGCGGTCGTAAACGCCGTTAAGGGAAGCGATTTTAAGGTGGTTTCGGTAAAACACGCGAAGCGCCATAAATCCCCCGCGCCCCCATTCACAACGTCAACGATGCAACAGGAGGCTTCAAGAAAGCTGGGCTTCCAGTCGCAGAAGATAATGAAGATAGCTCAGGAGCTCTACGAGGGAATAAATATCGGCTCGGAGAACGGCGGCGTTCAGGGTCTTATTACCTATATGCGTACCGACTCGCTCAGAGTTTCGGCAGACGCGCAGAGTGCTGCTAAGGAGTATATCGACGCGAAGTACGGAAAATCATACTACCCACGCACACCCAGAGTTTATAAGGCGCGCGCGGGCACTCAGGACGCCCACGAGGCTATCCGTCCCGCAAGAGTGGGACTTGAGCCAGCGGCGGTCAAGAAATATCTTACAAACGACCAGTTCAAGCTCTATAAGCTCATTTGGGATAGATTTATAGCAAGTCAGATGGAATCGGCGACTCTCTCAACGGTAAGCGCGGACTTTGAATGCGCGGGATATATCTTCCGCACAAGCGGATATACCGTGGAGTTCCCCGGATATATGGCGCTCTATGAGGAGAGCGAGGACGACCAAAAGGCACGTACCGCCGACGAGGTCTGTGAGCAGAAGGATATCCGTCTGCCCGAGCTTGTTGAGGGTCAGAGTGTGGCTCAAAGGGGTATCGACCCCGCAAAGCATTTCTCAGATCCGCCTCCACGCTATAACGATGCATCTCTTATCAAATTCCTCGAGGAAAAGGGTATCGGGCGTCCCAGCACGTATACGACTATCATAACCACTATAATTGCCCGTAACTACGTAAAGAGAGAGGGTAAGATGCTCGTTCCCACGCCTATCGGCGAGCTTACCAACAAGCTGATGAAGGATAGCTTCTCTGATATCGTCAACTATAAGTTTACGGCTAAAATGGAGGAGGAGCTTGACGAGATAGAGGTTGGAAAGAACACTATGGAGGGCGTTCTCGGTGAGTTCTGGACAAAGTTTGAGAAGGACCTTGCCAGCGCCGAGGAGCTGGTCAATAAAGCCGAATTGGACATACCCGCAGAAGAGACAGAGTTTATCTGTGAAAAATGCGGAAGCAGAATGGTGGTCAAGAACGGGCGCTTTGGCAAGTTCGCGGCTTGTCCAAACTACCCAAAGTGTAAAAACACGAAGAAGCTTGCAGAGCCTACCGCAGTTGCGGTAAGCGAGGACAGTGAGGAGCAGAAGAAACCTATAATAGCGGACTTCAAGTGCGAGAAGTGCGGCTC
>JAZQWY010000068.1:0-7595 GCA_045632545.1 Eubacteriales bacterium
AGCACCAATACCGATATCGACTACACCCGAAACAGAATCCGAAACTGCGTGATACCCGAGCTTAAGGCGATATGTCCAAGAGCTGAGTATGCCGCCGCGAGACTTTCAGAAAGTCTGCGTCAAGACGCTCTCTGTCTTGACAGTATGGCAAATTGGTTCTTGGAGGAGACGCGCAAGGGATTTTTTATCGAAACCGAAAAACTCAACGGCTCACCTTACGCGGTTACGTCAAGAGCGCTTATGACACTTTATAGCGAGATGTCGGGCGGAAAAATGCTTGAGCACGTCCATATAAAGGCTCTTTTCGAGCTGTCCCGCAAGGCTATACCGCACTCATCGTTGAATCTTCCGGGCGGTATCCGCGCGGTAATAGAGGATTCCTCGCTTGGGTTTACAAAATCACCCCCACCGCAAAAAAATACCGACCTGCCCGTATTTTCACAAATCCTCTCCGAGGGAGTGAACTATATTCCTCAGATAAAAGTCGAGATAAAGCTGTATAACACAGAAAAGGCTAAAAATATTTACAAAAAATCAATGAACTTATCTGTTGATTCTGCTAAAATAATAGGTAACGTCTATATAAGAGAGAGACAGGCGGGCGACAGGATAAGAATGAACGCTATGAGCAAGAGCATCAAAAAGCTTATGTGCGACAAAAAGATCCCATGCGAGATACGTCCGCGTATCCCCGTTATCTGCGACGATAGCGGAATCATTGCCGTGCCCTTCATAGGCGTGAGAGATTCATATTCCCCTTCATGCGACAGTCAAAAAACGGTATGTATAGAATTTAGTCTACTTTAAGAGTTCAGGAAGGAAAAATTATGCTTAACGACATTGAATACGTTCTTCTGACAGAGAAACAGATCGACGAGATAACCTCGCAGCTCGCAAAGCAAATAACCGAGGATTACGCAAAATCGGATAAAAAGCTTGTACTTATCTGTATCCTCAAGGGTTCTCTTATGTTCACCTGCGAGTTGATGAAGAAAATACCCCTGCCCTTGGAGATCGAATTTATGAAGGTGTCATCATATGGCGCGCGCTCAACCTCCTCGGGAATTATCAACATACACCTCGATGTAAAAAGAGAGGATATGTCCGAGGTAGACTTTATTGTCATCGAGGACATAATCGACAGCGGGAATACCCTGTCACACCTTGTAAAATATCTTGCGGAGAGGGGCGCTAACAGCGTAAAGACCTGTACTCTGCTCGATAAGCCCTCCCGCCGACAGGTGGATTTCACCCCCGATTACCGCGGAATGGAAATACCCGATAAATTTGTGGTGGGATACGGTCTTGATTACAATGAAAAATACCGCAATCTTCCGTTTGTGGGAGTTCTAAAGCCCGAAATCTACGCAAACTGATAACAGCGACAATATCTTATAAGAAAGGCAAACATTGATCAAATGAAAAAAAACAACCTGAAGGCTCTGCTTTTCTACGCAGTGATGATAGTTATAATTTTCGGCGTTATTGCGTTGGTCCTTGGTAAGGATAAGCCCGAGCCCGTACAGTACGGCGACGTTATAAATTACTTTGAGAAGGACGCGGTCATCGAGTTCAACGTAGACAAGTCCGATTACCTCACGATGAAGGTATATGTCCTTGACCCAGAGGGAAATCTGACCTACGACGAAAGCGGAAAGATAACTAACGACACCAAAACTATTGGATACCAGCTCCGTGACCTTGACAGCTTCCGTGAGGAATGCTCCAACTATTACAGCGGACCCCAAAGAAACCAAAATCTTTCCTCTAATTTTGAATTTGAACCGCAGACCTCGCTTCCTTGGTGGGTGGCTCTGCTTCCCTATCTGATACTCATCATCTTGGTGGTGGTAGTTTGGGTAGTATTCTCCAAGCAAGCGGGAGGTAGCGGAGGTCCCGGAAAGATGAACTCCTTCGGCAAAGCGAAGGTCAAAATGCCCACTGACGACAAGAACAAGGTACTGTTTAAGGACGTAGCGGGAGCTGACGAGGAAAAGGAAGAACTTGAAGAGGTAGTAGAGTTCCTCAAAGACCCCTCAAGATTCGCAAAGCTCGGCGCAAAGATACCCCACGGCGTATTGCTCGTGGGCCCTCCCGGAACGGGTAAGACGCTACTAGCGAAAGCGGTGGCGGGAGAAGCGGGAGTTCCCTTCTTCTCTATCTCGGGCTCGGATTTCGTTGAGATGTACGTCGGCGTCGGAGCTTCGCGCGTGAGAGACCTCTTTGAAAACGCGAGAAAAGCCCCCGCCTCAATAATATTTATAGACGAGATAGACGCAGTCGGACGGCACAGAGGCGCAGGTCTCGGCGGCGGACACGACGAGCGTGAGCAGACACTCAACCAGCTTCTGGTTGAAATGGACGGTTTTGGCTCTCACGAGGGAATAATCGTTATAGCAGCTACCAACCGCCCCGACATTCTTGACCCAGCGCTTCTCCGCCCTGGAAGATTTGACCGCCAGATAACGGTCAATTACCCCGATATCAAGGGACGCGAGGAGATACTCAAGGTACACGCTAAGAATAAGCCTATGGAGGAAAGCGTTGACCTTGCGAGGGTAGCAAAGACCACCGCGGGATTTACAGGCGCTGACCTTGCCAACCTGCTTAACGAAGCGGCGCTCCTTGCGTCCAGACGCGGCAAGGCTCTCATAGGTATGGACGATATCGAGGACGCCTTTATTAAGGTAATCGCAGGTCCCAAGAAGAAATCAAGAACCATGAAGGAGCGCGAGAAGCGAAACACCGCATATCACGAGGCGGGACACGCGATAATAGCTCACGTTCTGCCCCATATGGACCCCGTACAACAAATATCCATTATCCCCAGCGGAAACGCCCTTGGATATACGCTCAATCCCCCTGTGGAGGATAAGTTCAGCGTATACAAGGAAGAACTCAAGGAAAAGATTACTATGCTACTTGGCGGACGCGCCGCTGAGGAGATAATCTTCGGTGATATTTCGGGAGGTGCTTCCAACGATATCCAGCGAGCGACCGATATCGCAAAGAAGATGGTGACTCAGCTTGGAATGAGTGAGATACTTGGACCCAGAGCCTTTGGCTCGGGACACGGCGAGGTATTCCTCGGCAGAGATTTCTCAAGCTCTCAGGACTACTCCGAAGAAATCGCGGCGAAGATAGACGGTGAGATACACGGCATTATCACAGAAGCATACTCGAGAGCCAAAGATATTCTCACTGAAAATATTGAAAAGCTTCATTTCGTATCCGAATTTCTCCTTAAAAACGAAATTATGGACGGGGAGCAGTTCAAGTCAGCTATGGAAGGCACTCCCACCTTTGAGGAGCTTGAGGAAATGACAGAGGCAAAGAAGCGCAAGAGCCGTGAGGAAAACGACGAGCGCAGACGCCGTCTGGAAAAAGAGAGACAGGAAAAGGAACGTCTCGAAGCGGAAGCGGCAGAAAGGGCGTCAGACGGTCGCTCTGATGAGCAGAGCGATACCGACGCTCTCAACGAATCCGAGTCTGCCGAAAACGGCACCGAAGCTACAGATGCCGAGGGCTCGGAGAACGACAGCGAAGATGACAACAACAATTCTCCCGACGGCGAAAATGTTGATAACTGATTTTAATATCTCAAAAAAACTCGCTTGCGGCACTTAGTGCCGCAAGCGAGTTTTTATTTGTGCATCAGGTCACACCCAAGACTCTACGTATTTTAGCATTTCATCATATTTTGCCTCTATCTCGGTGAGAAGCTTCATCTGCGCTCTCGCGCGTATCAGATTATGGCTGGGAGACTTGGTCTTAAAATATTCGTCTCCGTTGATATAGTCTGTCAGAAAACGCATCGCAAGCTCACAGGCAAGCACCTTTACTCCAAGAGGAAGATATCTTATCTCTTCCTTTTCAAGCACACCTGATACCTCCTCGATAAAGCCCCTTGTAAAAAGCTTGAAAAGCTCCATATCCACCGATATCTTTGACAGATCCTCTTCGTCCTCCGCGGCGGTACAAGCGCCATATCTGATAGCATCTCCGTAATCGTACAGAGACGAGCCTGGCATTACGGTATCCAAGTCGATAACACATATTGCCTTACCCGTTGCGTTATCTATCAATACGTTGTTGAGCTTAGTATCGTTATGCGTCACGCGGATAGGAAGTATCCCCGCGTCCAGCTTGTCAACTATCTCGCTCATCATTTTTCTTCGCTCAAATAGGAAGTCTATCTCGGCTTCAAGCTCGTGCACTCTATCAGCCTTGTCCTCGGCGATAGCCGCCACAAAATCATAAAAACGTCTCTTTGTATTGTGAAAATTCGGAATTGTCTCATTCAATTGAGCCACAGGAAAATCAAAAAGCTGCCTTTGAAATTCGCCAAATCCCTTCCCTGCCTCATAGAAAAGATGCGGGTCTTTTATAGAATCATAGGCAGTTACATTCGCTACGTACACGTACGAACGCCAATAATTGCCCACGTCATCACAATAAAGATAATTACCATTCACCGTTTGCACGAAATGAAGGCGCTTTCTTGAAAAATCGGGGTCATTTTTATCAAGCTTCGATTCTATATGGTCCGTAACGCGGATAACGTTCTCCATAAGACCGTCAGGATTGCGAAAAGCAACTCTGTTGATCCTCTGAAGAATGTATGAACACTCAACGTCACCGCAAACATAGACGAGTCTGTAGGTAGCGTTCACATTCCCTGCCTTTATCTCATACGCGCTTTTGTATACGCCCTCATATCTAAACTGTCTTATGATATGTTTGATTTCATTATAAAGCATTTCGACCCCCAATAATATATTCCGATTCACTTAATTATACACCAAATATAAATTCTTGTCAACATGGTTTTGTGCTATTTTACTATAATCAACCACAAATATGATTATATCTTTGTAATATAAGAGCCTCATATGGCACTTTGTGCCATATGAGGCTGGATTTGTTCAGTTTTTATCGATTATTTTTTGCCTTTACCGATATTCTCTGAAATAGCTTGACAAGCTCAACAACAGGGATAACCAACAGTCCAAGTCCGATAGCTATAAGATACTCCGTAAGTCCCACGTGAGTAAATCCGAAAGCGTTTGCAAGGAAAGGAACTTCGCAAACGAGGGTGGTTGCAAGTAACGAACCACCCGCAGCGAGTAAAAGCATTTTGTTGATAGAGGGAAGCGTGAAGATACTTCCGCGAACCGAACGCATATTAAGACTGTGGAATATCTCCGCCATAGACAGCGTGAGGAACGCCATAGTTACACCGTGAGAGCTATTCATATCGGCAGCCCACCATAGACCTGTTTCTATAAAGTGACCTACAAAATAGGAGAACAAAACGAGCACCGTTACGAGCGCGCCCTGATAAGCAACGTTCACTCCCAGGCCATCCGAGAAGATACCCGCCTTTGCCGAACGGGGCTGTCTCTTCATTATATTAGGCTCTGCCTTTTCCATACCGAGGGCGATAGCGGGGAGACAGTCTGTTACAAGATTTATCCAAAGCAAATGAACAGGCTCAAGTATAGTAAATCCGATAAGCGTTGCGATAAATATGCAAAGCACCTCGCTCAGGTTAGAGCCGAGCAGGAATTGGATAGCCTTTCTGATGTTATCATAGATACGTCTGCCTTCCTCAACAGCGCCTACGATTGTGGCGAAGTTGTCGTCCGCAAGGACCATATCCGCAACATTCTTGGTAACGTCCGTACCCGTGATACCCATACCTACGCCTATATCCGCCGCCTTGATAGAGGGAGCGTCGTTAACTCCGTCTCCCGTCATAGCCGTAACGTATCCCGCGTTACGCCAAGCGGTAACAATCCTCGTCTTGTGCTCGGGCTGAACTCTCGCGTAAACGCTGATGTTCATAAAACACTTAGCAAACTCCTCGTCGCTCATATCGTTGAGCTGAGAGCCTGTTATCGCGTACTGTCCCTCGCCGATAATGCCAAGCTCCTTCGCTATAGCCACGGCGGTGTCTATATGGTCGCCCGTTATCATAATAGGACGGATACCCGCGCTACGGCACTCAACGATAGCATCCTTTACCTCGGGACGTACGGGGTCTATCATACCCGTAAGACCAATAAAGCAAAGCTCATCCTCAAGCGCCTCGGCATCATACGACGCGGGCTCTGCGGCGTATACGCGCTCCGCGCAGGCAAGAACTCTGAGCGCCTTGTCTGCCATCGTCTTGTTTGCCGCAAGTATCTCTGCCTTATATTCCTCGGTCATAGGAATAGAGACGCCGTCCTTGAGATAATACTTACATTTATTTATGACCACGTCGGGAGCGCCCTTGGTAAACTGAATGAAATCCGTTTCCCTCCTGTGTACGGTAGACATCATCTTTCTCGACGAGTCAAAGGGCGCCTCTCCGCATCTGGGGAGCTCTGCCTTAAGCGCCGTCTTACGAAGCGAGAGCTTATCAGCCCACGCCACCAGAGCCGCCTCGGTAGGTTCGCCCGTGACCTTGCCCTCGTCGTCTATCTCGGCGTCACAGCAAAGAGCCATAGCCGTAGCAAGATGCTTTTCGTCAGAGCCAAAGTAATCAACCACGGTCATCTTGTTCTGTGTCAGCGTACCCGTCTTATCCGAGCAGATTATCTGCGCACAGCCAAGGGTTTCGACCGCCGTGAGCCGGCGGATTATAGCGTTTCGCTTGGACATATTCGTAACGCCGATAGAGAGCACCACCGTTACCACTGCCGCAAGTCCCTCAGGGATAGCGGCAACGGCAAGTGATATAGCTATCATAAAGGCGTCAAGCGCGAATTCAAAGTCAAACGAGCCGTGTCTTATAAGCTGAACTCCAAATACGATGATACAGATACCTATAACCAACCAAGTGAGTATCTTGGAAAGCTGATGAAGCTTTATCTGGAGAGGGGTTTCTCCCTCCTCTGCGTTGCTGAGCGCGTCGGCTATCTTACCCATCTCGGTATCCATACCCGTCGCCGTAACAACGGCAACACCGCGTCCGTAAACGACGGTAGAGCCCATATAGAGCATATTTTTTCTGTCTCCGAGAGGAACTTCCTTCTCCCCCTCTCTCAGATTAATGATGTCGATAAACTTTGTTACGGGAACAGACTCTCCCGTGAGCGCCGCTTCCTCGACCTTAAGACTTGCGTTTTCGATAATTCTGGCGTCCGCGGGAACGGCGTCACCCGCCTCAAGCAATATCACGTCTCCAACAACAAGGTCCTCGCTGTGAATGACCTGAACCTTACCGTCACGGAGAACCTTTGAGGTGGCGGCAGACATCTGCTGCAACGCCTCAATTGCCTTCTCAGCCTTGCTTTCCTGATAAACACCGAGAACGGCGTTTATAAGGACGACGGCAAGAATAATGATAACGTCAGTAAATCCCTCTCCCTCTCCGGGGTGCGCGATAGACTCATAGACCGCAAGACCTCCGCTGACAGCCGCCGCAACGAGAAGGATAATCGTCATCGGATCGCCAAGCTGCTCGAAAAATCTTCTTACGAGAGATTTCGGCTTTGCGGCTTTGAGTGCGTTTTTGCCATTCGCCTCAAGTCGGCGCGCGGCTTCCTCAGAAGAAAGCCCCTGCTCGGTAGTCTTCAACTCGGAAAGAACAGTTTCTTTTTCTTCAG
>JAZQWY010000069.1:0-15383 GCA_045632545.1 Eubacteriales bacterium
TTGACGGACTTATCCACATTTCCCAGATAGCTCAGCAGAAGATAGGCAAACCCGCTGACGTGCTTGAGCTCGGTCAGATTGTTGACGCGAAGATAATCGCTATCGACGAAGAAAAGCAGAAGGTCAGCCTTTCTATCAGAGCACTTCTTGATGAGGCTCAGGCGGCTGAGGAGGCTATGCCAGAGGAAGCTGCTGAGGAGACTGTTGAAGAGACTGTCGAAGAGGTTGCCGCTGAGGAAGCTTCCGCTGTTGAGGAATAATGGTTATAACCTAAAAATAAAAGATTCCGAAAGTATTTTTCGGAATCTTTTTGTTTTGCTATTGTAAAAGCAGGGAAATAGTATTATAATAAATACGTAAAATGTTGCGGAAGGATAATTTATTATGAATTATGAAGAAATAAAAAGCGCGGCGGTGACTGCTGTTACCGAGCTTATAGATATTGCAGAGCTTCGGGCTGGAGATATCTTCGTTGTGGGTTGCTCGTCCTCTGAGATAGTGGGAAGCATTATCGGAAAGGGCTCTGTGCCAGATGCGGCGAGGGCTGTTTTTGAGGGAATATATCCGATACTTAAGGCTAAGGGAATATATCTTGCGGCTCAGTGCTGTGAGCACCTAAACAGAGCGATAATAACCGAGCGTGAGTGCGCTGAAAAGTACGGATACGAGATAGTCTGCGTAAGACCTCAGCCAAAGGCGGGAGGCTCCTTTGCCACCGCGGCATATGACGGATTTGAGTGTCCTGTGGCGCTTGAGCGCGTCAAGGCTCACGCGGGGATAGATATAGGTGGAACGCTCATAGGTATGCATCTGCGAGAGGTTGCCGTTCCCGTGAGACTTTCGGTGTCAAGGATAGGAGAAGCGCCGATAATCTGCGCCCGTACAAGACCGAAGTATATCGGCGGTGCTCGCGCGGTGTATGAATGATTGAACCTTCATAATAACGCAAAGATTTTTGTAAAGAATAAAAAACATGCCCATTCTTTGTTAAATAACAAAGAATGGGCATATCTTTAACATAAGCTTTCTAAATCTTATTAATATCTTTTTCTAACCTTGCCTTTTTCAAGTCTTTCCTCTGTTCCACTTCCGAATGGATATAGCTCGGCGGTATGCTTCATTTTGTCTATAACGTCCTTTGCCCTTGGCGCGCCGAAGATAGCCGAGCCCGCGACGATGACGTTAGCCCCTGCCTCAGTGGCGTATTTTGTGTTCTCAGCAGTCAGTCCGCCGTCTACCTGAATATCAATATCTATACCGTGCTCATTTGCGTAAGTTCTGATAGCGCGTACCTTTTCAAGCATATCGGGCATCATTTTCTGCCCGCCAAAACCAGGCTCGACGGTCATAACAAGCACCATGTCAAGTGAGCGAAGCATAGGGAAAACGACCTCGGCGGGCGTTGCGGGCTTCAGCGCTATAGCCGCGCGCGCTTCCTTGGATTTGATGTACTTGATGACCTCCTCGGGTTTATCACAGCTTTCATAATGTATTGTAATTATATCGGCGCCTGCCTTGAGAAAATCATCGATATATCTCTGAGGCTCGGTTATCATCAGATGAACGTCAAAAATCATAGACGTCTTTTTTCTGACAGAGGCAATAACAGGAGCGCCAAAGCTTATGTTAGGGACGAATATTCCGTCCATAACGTCAAGGTGTATGTAACAGGCTCCCGATTTTTCGACTCTTTTGATCTCTGCTCCAAGCTGAGAGAAATCAGCGGCTAAAACTGACGGTGATACAATAAACATATGAACACCAATCCTTTCGTTTGGTTTAATTACAGACGCAAAAAATTTTTATCATAGGTTATAAAAGATACAGTCTCTCACCCGAGGATTTTTTTCAAAAATAAAAGTGAAAAGAGAAAAATCCAAGTAATTCAGGAGCTTTGCCACAATGGCGAATCACGGGAAAAAACATATCATTAAAGTGAGAGGATTTTTTCCTCGGCATATTTTGATTAATACAAATACAGTAACGGCGGCAAGGACGCAAATGTAAAAATGACGTGAGAGATGACAGCCGAGATAACTGTATTGCACAGAAATGCGGCGGCTCGGGAGGACACGGCAGATGGGTGTCAAAAGCTCCCCCGCTGCCGTATTTCCGTTTGGAATTATTTCTTCTCAATAAGGCAGACCGCGTGAGCTGCTATTCCCAGCTTTTCGCCCGAAAAGCCGAGCCCCTCCTCGGTAGTTGCCTTCACGCTTACGTCGTCAAGGGGAATGTCGAGAGCAAAAGCGATATTTTGTCTCATTCTGTGAATGTGGGGCGCGAGCTTTGGTGCTTGGGCGATAACGGTTGAATCAATATTGACCACACGATATCCAAGCTGAGCGAGCCGTCCTGCCACAGACCTCAGTAGCATAAGACTGTCAGCGCCCTTGTATTTCTCGTCGGTGTCGGGAAACAGATGCCCGATATCACCGAGAGCCGCCGCACCAAGAAGGGCATCGGAGATAGCGTGGAGCAGAACGTCTGCGTCAGAGTGTCCGAGAAGCCCCATAGCGTGGGGAATATCCACGCCGCCGATTATTAGCTTTCTGCCCTCGCAGAGCCTATGAACATCGTAACCGTGACCTATTCTCATAAATCCTCCACCAGCTTTTCCTTTTCGCGTTTTTTCAGCAGCGACTCGGCAAATATCATATCGTCGCGCGTCGTTATCTTGATGTTTTGCGCGCCGCATTCCACAAGCCTTATCGGGTGCTTGACCTCCTCGACGAGCATATTATCGTCGGTTCCGTCAAATCCTTTTTTGAGCGCGGTATATGCCGCGGCGCGATAGAGCTTGGTTTTGAAAACCTGGGGCGTTTGCGCCATCCAGACCGTCTTGCGGTCAGCAGTGGAATCAATAAATCCCTTGCTGTCTGCTATCTTCACCGTGTCGGTTGAATTGTGGGCGGCAGTCGCCGCATCGTATTTATACGCCGCACGGCAGACGTCTTCTATTTGCGCGGGAGTAATAAGGCATCTTGCTCCGTCGGCGATAGCAATGAATTTTGATTTCTTTGATACGGCGTCAAGCCCCTTGAGCACCGAATCCTGCCTTGTATAACCGCCCGCTATGACGGCGGATACCTTTGAAAAGCCGTATTCAGAGCATATCCTGTCATATTCGTCGATCTCGTTCTTTTTGGCCACGATTATTATTTCGTGAATACAATCGCATTCTTCATATGCGCGGAGGGTATGAGCTATAAGCGGTGCTCCGCACAGCTCGGTCATCTGTTTTGTGAGGTCGCCGCCAAAGCGTACAGAGCTTCCCGCCGCCGCGATAACGGCAGAGGTGAAATTCTTTGGGTGGGGAGAGCCTGATACTGCGCGGAATATCCCCGCAATCTTCTTAATACACAAAATATTTTCCTCCGAATTATAGATCAGTTATTATCAAAAGTATTATTTTCAATATCGGAAAGCATCTTCACGCGTGTGACGTGGTTTCCCGAGTTCAGATATTCAGCCCCGAGGAAAGCGTCCACAAGGTCAAGAGCAAGGCCGATACCAACAACGCGTTCGCCGAAGCAGAGAACGTTTGCGTCGTTGTGTTCGCGTGTGAGCCTTGCGGAGAATACGTCTGAGCAACAAGCCGCGCGGATACCGTCGTGCTTGTTCGCCGCTATAGACATACCTATACCCGTTCCGCAGATAAGTATTCCAAGCTCACACTCGCCCGATAATATTTTCTCACAAACGGCGTGAGCGTATACGGGATAATGACAGCTTGCGTTTGAATAAGTACCAACGTCAACGCACTCGAAGCCCTTCTTCTTTATATGCTCTATAACAGCGTTCTTGATAGAGAAGCCCGCGTGATCGCAACCAACAACAATTTTCATTTTTATATTCCTTTCAAAACCGATATTCAAGTGTTTTAATTTGATTTCATTTTCTCTGCCAGCTCACGCTCTGCCTGGCAGGGGCGCAGATAGGTGGAGACAAGCTCTCTGTCGCTTACGCCTCCCTCGGCGCGGTATTTCTCTGCGGCAACCATTGCTACCGAGTATGCCGACTGAGGACGCAGTCTTTTCGGAACGGGCGTATGGGGGCAGAGCTTGAGCTCGGGGATAGTTATATCGTATCCGTCGCCGCAAAATCTTACGGACTCGCCCTTCCGCGCGAGAAGCTCGTCAAGCTCGGATATCGGCAGAGCTGAATCCTCAATAAGCCTTGTCAGCTTTTTGCCGTCCGATTCAAACAGCGCGGTATAGACCTGAGAACGGCGGGCGTTCATAACAGGGCAGATAAGCCCCGAAAAGCCCACAAGATTATATGCCAACGCCTCAAGTGTCGATACGCTCACGCAGGGTTTTTCTTTTCCGAAGGCAAGACCCTTTATCGTAGCTGCGCCTATCCTGACTCCCGTGAAAGAGCCGGGACCCGCGGAGCAGGCGAACAGGTCGATATCCCTGACCGTAAGTCCAAGGGCTTTCAGCGCCGACTCTGTCATAGGTAGCAGAGTTTCGCTGTGGGTATTTCCGTTAAGCAGGGTATATTCTGCGAGGAGTTTTTCGTCCTCCGTCACAGAGACCGATGCGGTAACGGCAGTGCTGTCAACAGCAAGTATTTTCATTATACAGTATCCTTTTCAATCTTCTTGTGGTCAGCCCTCTGGCTTTATACAGACATCGCGCTCATCGGGGCGCTCAGGAGACGTTTTTTTGATGTCCACCCTGATATATCTGTCGGGAAGGGCATAGGGGATATTCTCGCTCCATTCGACGATACAGTATCCTCTGCCCGTGAGATAGTCGTAAAATCCCGTGGAGTAGAGGTCGTCCTCGTCGACTATTCTATACATATCGAAGTGATATACGGGAGTATCCTTCGAGCCGTATTCGTTGACAAGGGCAAAGGTGGGCGATTTGACAGACGCATTGGGGGCGAACACGCGCGTAAATCCCCTGACAAACGCCGTCTTTCCTACTCCAAGGTCTCCGTACAGAGCGATAAATCGGGGCAGAGAACAGTCAGCGCCAAGAGCTTCGGCAAGGCTCTCTCCCAGCTTTTCGGTATCCTCGGTTGACGAGGTCGTACTTTTATAGGGAAGCGTCATATCAGAACAGACCTGTGATAGTTCCGTTATCGTCAACGTCTATCGAGTATGCGGCGGGTTTCTTGGGAAGACCGGGCATAGTCATTATAGCGCCTGTCAGAACGACGATAAATCCTGCTCCCGCTGAGAGCTTGACCTCTCTTACGGTAAGCGTGAAGTTCTCGGGACGTCCGAGCTTTGCGGGGTCGTCCGAGAGGGAGTACTGCGTTTTTGCCACGCAGATAGGAAGCCTTGAATATTCGGGGTCAAGCGCCTCTATCTCGGCGATGGTTTTGGATGCCGCCGCGTCGTATTTAACTCCGTCAGCGCCGTATATCTTAGTCGCGATAGCGTTTATTTTATCTTTGATAGACATATCGTCCTCATACATAAACCTGAATTCGGACTTTTTCTCGCAAGCGGCAACCACCTTCTGCGCCAACTCGATTCCGCCCTCGCCGCCCTTGGCGAATACCTCGGAGAGCGCAAAGTCAACTCCCTTTTTGTCGCAGATATTTCTGATGATATCAAGCTCGGCTTCGGTGTCGGTACCAAATTTGTTGATAGCCACAACCACAGGCAGACCGAACTTTGTAAGGTTATCTATATGAGCCTCAAGGTTGACGCTACCGCGTCGCAGAGCGTCGAGGTCTTCCTCGGCGAGCTTGTCCTTCGGGATACCGCCGTTATATTTGAGCGCGCGGACAGTAGCCACGAGAACTACCGCTGAGGGGGCAAGTCCCGCCTTACGGCACTTGATGTCAAGAAACTTTTCAGCTCCGAGGTCAGCGCCAAAGCCTGCCTCGGTGATAGCGTAGTCAGCCAGCTTCATCGCAAGCTTGGTGGCGCGGATAGAGTTACAGCCATGGGCGATATTAGCGAAAGGACCGCCGTGAATGAGCGCGGGGGTGTTTTCAAGTGTCTGAACGAGGTTGGGCTTTATCGCGTCCTTGAGAAGCACTGCCATAGCTCCGTTCGCGTTCAGGTCGCGGCAGTATATGGGCTTGTTGTCATATGTGTATGCCACAAGGATATTTCCAAGTCTCGCCTTAAGGTCGGAGAGCGACTCGGCAAGACAGAGGATAGCCATTATCTCGCTGGCAACCGTTATCATAAAGTGGTCCTGTCGCGGAATTCCGTCCACCTTAGATCCAAGACCTACGGTGATATTTCTCAATGCGCGGTCGTTAGTGTCGGTAACTCTGGGGAAGAGAATCCTTCTCTGGTCGATGCCGAGCTCGTTGCCCTGCTGAAGGTGATTATCGATTATGGCGCAGAGCAGATTGTTTGCCGCGGTTATCGCGTGGAAGTCGCCCGTGAAGTGAAGGTTGATATCGTCCATAGGAACGACCTGAGCGTATCCGCCGCCTGCGGCGCCGCCCTTAACACCGAAAACGGGGCCGAGAGAGGGTTCTCTCAGAGCTATTACGGCGTTTTTGCCTATTTTGTTCATAGCCATTCCGAGACCTACCGAGGTGGTGGTCTTTCCCTCGCCCGCGGGGGTGGGGTTTATAGCTGTGACGAGAATAAGTTTTCCGCCAGGCTTGTCCTTCGTTCTTGCTAAAAAATCGTCGTTTATTTTTGCCTTATATTTTCCGTAGAGCTCAAGCTCGTCGGGCTCTATATTAAGGCGCGCGGCTATTTCAGATATGGGAAGCATTTTAGCTTCTGTAGCGATTTGGATATCAGTTTTCATAATATTCCCTTTCGTTATTTTTTGTCGTGCGTATTCGCTCCTAATCCGACGTATATATTCCATTATAGTATAACACAAAAAAAACTTTATGTAAAGTATTTTTATCCAATAAATAAGCAAAACCGCGTTAAAATCGCATAGCGGAGACGTCGGGAGACTTTTTGCGGTCTCCCGACGTCTCGTGAAGCTATCATTGTTTTTTCTTCTTTATTCCGAAAAATTTCCGCAAAAACGGGGCAAGAAAGGCGGGTGAGTGAAAAAGTACGATCTTCATAGAGCTATGTCCTTTCAATTATGTTTTCCAAGCAGAAGCACACCCGCAGCGATAAGTACGGCGGCTTCAATAAATGCGAGAAAATATCCGGGGAGAATAAAGGAGAGCAATATTCCCGCGCCGAAGCAAACAGCGGATATTCCGAGAGCCTTGCGAAGCCTTATATGACACATGGCGATACCTCCTCTCACCTTAAATATATGCCGAGATATTCTTTTATGATACTTTATTATAATAAGAGTGCGCCCTTTTTCATAGAATATTAACGATATGAAAATTTGGGAGGAAGAAATGAGTTCGATTTGCGGAATTGTTGATTTTGAGTCGAGGCTTGTCGATTTTGATATGCTCAGGGATATGTCGCGGGCGATGATACTGCGGGGAAGAGCGCAGTCGGGGGCATATATGAACCGAGGGGTGGGATTTGCCCACAACCGTATGATACTGTCGGGCAGGGAACGGGACAGACAGCCGTATACGGTGACAAGAGGCGGTCACTCTTACACTGTCGTATTTGACGGAGAGCTTTACAATATGGGAAACATAGCCGATATCTTCGAGCTTTGCGGATTTTCCTGCGCCGCCGAGGCGGTGCTTGAAAGCTATATAGCCTTTGGCTATGAATGCGCCGAGTATCTTGACGGCTCTTTTGCCTTTGCCATATACGACGAGCTCAGAAGTGAGGTCTTTCTCGCTAGGGACAAAATGGGTGGGAAGCCGCTTTATTATATGCGTGATGGCGAGAGATTTCTTTTTTCGTCTGAGATAAAAGGACTTTTGCGGTGTATGCCCGAGGGCGCTGAGGTTGATACGGACGCGGTGCGCGCGCTTATATGCGGCGGTGTCGGCGAGGTGCGCGGCGCGGATATATACAAGGGCATAAGTGAGCTGCCTGCGGGGAGCTTCGCTATACATTCAAGGCTTGGAAATCAGATATGGGGATACAAGCGCCGTATCGACGGAGGTGAGCTTGAACGGTGGAAAAAGGGAAGCGTGGCATTACCTCCCGCCGCCGAGGCAGAGTGTCGAGAGCTCCAGACGATGCTTCGCGAGATACTTACCGCCTTTGATTATCCTTGCTTTGACGAATATATGTTCGGCTTCCTCGCTACGCTGAAGGAGAATAGCTCCGCGGGCGCAATAACTGTCGAGGACAGGTCTTTAGCCTTCGGCACCGAATACGCGCTGGAGAGGGCGGACAGACTTGGAATGATGAATGGAGTTATGGTGAGGATAACTCCGCCGTCAGAGGATAAGCGAATAAAAAATTCGGTCTTATCAAAGACCGAAAATAAACTGATTGAGATAGCCGAGAGACTTTTTGCAGACGGCGAGAGTCGTGTGCGCAAGCTGCTCGGCGAGAATATTTTTACTCTCGCGGAGAGTGAGAAGGATATAAGACGGAGAATAAGGTTCTACGGTATGATTATACAAGCAGAGTATTGGTTGAGTACCTATCCGATAAGGGGGTAGTATTTTTTGTTTCGACTAGAAATACTTAGTTCCCGATATCTTTACTCTCAACGATAAATATGCCGCCTTTTTTGACCGAGACGAGGGCGCAGTTGCCCACTATCTCGTTCGATACGGCGTACTGAAATTTTCTTGAGAGCCTTGCGTTCTCTAGGGGATATTTGCAACCCTCAAGACTTACTCCTTTAACCGTTTCGTCGGCTGCGATAAGCGACAGATAATCAAAGCCGCTTCGCGCGATAAGGGAGCTGGTAGCTCGTATGTAGCGCACTCTGTTCTGTCCGTTAGTGATAACACAACGCACACTCATATCGTCCAGAGCCTCAAGTATCGCAAGATTTGAGAGCGTGTGGTCAAGTCTGCCGTCAAGACCGCCAATGATAACTATCTCGTCAGCGCCGCGAGAGAGCGCGGTGTTGACAGCGAGTTGGGTGTCGGTCTCGTCCTTCTCGGCGGGAACCTTTATTTTTTCGACCTTATCAGGGAGCTTGTCCGTGTCTTTGCCGAGCGAGTCAAAATCTCCAAGAGCAATATCAACACGCTCGCCAAGCTTTTGCGCGTTAAGAAAACCGCCGTCGGCGGCTATCCGAATGTCGTCAGCCTTCGGTCGCTCGGTTATATTTTCGGGGAATACAGCGCCGCCCGTATAAATAAATGCCTTCATATTATTTGCCTACCATTTCTTTTTTGCCTTCAGAGTTTCGTACATTTCAAGGAAGCTGTCGTGACGGGAGCGAGGGATATCTCCTCTCTTTACCGCTTCAACGATAGCGCAGCCTTCCTCTTTAGTGTGAGAGCATTTCGTGTATCGGCACTCTCCGATATAGGGTACGAACTCCCTCATGGTCAGGGGAAGGTCGTCCTTCTCAAAAAAGTCGAAGCGCCCAAAATCAAGCATTGAAAATCCCGGGGTGTCAGCGATATATCCGCAGTCGGTATCGTCTGATATCTCAAAAAGCTCGACCTGACGCGTGGTATGTCTGCCCCTCTCTATCTTTCTGCTGATATCCGAGGTGAACAGGTTGAGCTTTGGAAAAAGAGCGTTCATAAGCGTGGATTTTCCAATTCCCGACGCTCCCGCGAATGCGGCTGTCTTTGATTTCAGGGCAGTGTCGATAAATTTGCGTACCTCCTCAATACCCTCGCCGCTGACCGAGCTTATCACGAAGACGGTAAAGCCAGACTTCCTGTAGATATCCGATATCCTTACCGCCTCATCGGGTGAGAGGTCGTTCTTGGTTATGACTATAACGGGCTCGATGCCGTTGAACTCGGCGATGGATATCATCTTGTCTACGGTAGTCAAAATAGGTGCGGGGTGCGTCGCTGCCATGGTGACGAATATGTAATCCAGATTTGCCAGAGGCGGACGGATAAGCGCGTTTTTTCGTTCAAGTATCTGCGCGACCACAAAGCCGCTTTCTGCGGCTTTGCGGTCGTTATTTTCACTTGAGTCTGCGAGCAGGAGCACATTGTCACCCGCCAGAGGGGTAGTATTGCTGTGCCTGAACGCACCCTTGGCTCGGCAGGCTACGAGAGTGCCGTCAAGCGGGGAGGCTTGGTCGCATACCTTTACCGAGTAAAGTCCCCCAACGCCTTTGATTATCTTCCCTTTGATAGTGTTCTGCATATTGACTCGCTTTCTGAAATAGTTTAGGAGCTGACGTAAATGTCCACCGATACAGTTCCCGCATCTATGGGCGCTCCCGGTAATATTGATTGGGCGATGACCGTACCGCCCGGCGCGCCGTTTGCCACGGCGTAGATATTTCCGCACACAAGACCGAACTCGGCAAGCTTAGCCTTGGCGGCGTCTATTGAAAGCCCGTAAAGGTCGGGCATGGTTTTCTCGTTGTATTTTATTCCCGCGCTGATTGTAAGCGATACGGCAGAGCCTTCCTCCGCGCTTGAATAGGCGGCGTGACTCTGCGCTATCACGATACCCGCGTTTGCCTCGGAGCTTACGTAGGTTATGCTTCCCACGGTAAGTCCCGCCGCTTTCAGCATAGCCTCGGCGCGTATCTCGTTAAGTCCCGTTACGCTTGGCACGGTAACGTAGACAGTCTCGGGACCGAGACTTACGTTGAGTATTACAGTACCGTCACAGGAGAAGGTCTCTCCAACAGCTGGGGAGGTGGAGATTATCCTTCCCGCTTCCACTGTGTCCGAATAGCTTTCCTCAACCTTGACCTTGACCGCCTCGTTTTTCAGTTCCAGCATAGCATCACGGAGAGAGAGAGAGGAATAGTCGTTCATAGTAAGGAATTTCTCGCCAAGGCTCACGGTGAGCGACACGTTGCAAAGGCTCTTGTGAGAGTAGACACGGCGTACAACCCCCGCCGATGGTGTCTGTGAGATGACCGTGCCTTCGGGAATATCCGAATCGTATTCGTATTTAACCGTGATGTTACAGTAATCTATATCGGAGAATGCGGCATCTGTCGGGTAGGAATGTCCCACAAGGTCGGGGACGGTAACATTCTCGTAAAAGCCGAAATAGTCGGCGACAAAGAGCCTGTATATGACGGCAGTTGCCGAGATCGCCGCCACCGCGAGGGCGGCGCAAAGCGCTCCGAGAAAGGCGGGAAGCAGACTTGGCAGGGCGGCTCGCCTTGCTCTTTTTTGTCTTATTTTCTCCTCAACTTTCAAAGCGGTGCTTTTTGCTCTTGCGGCGATACGCCCCATGCTTTCGTTGACACGAGCCATAAATCTTCGAAATTTCAAGGCAGCCCTGCGACTTAGCGAGGGCGGGCAAATTTCCGAGTACGGCTCGTAGAGATACCCAAAGGCAAAAAGTTCTGAGTATCCGATAGGCGCGAGGGTTGGCGCGGAATACACACGGAGTGTATTTCTTCCTCTGAGCCGCAGCTTCACGGGGATTATCCTCGGCTCATCTGTACTTCTGAATGAAACTATTTTGTATTTCAAGATATAGTCCTTTCGATATGGTTATGTAAAATCTTATATCGAAAGGAAAGAGTTTGAGTTTTATTTTTCGTTTTCGTGGGCGCGGCGGAGCTGTCCGCAGGAGGCGTTGATGTCAGCGCCAAGCTTTCGGCGCACAGTGGCTCTGATGCCAAGTCTGTTAAGTATAGCGGCAAATTTGTCTACCGCTTCCTTGCCCGAGCGCTTAAATCCGCTTTCGGAGACCTCGTTGACAGGAATGAGATTGACGTGTATCGGCATTGTCTCTGTGCGGCTTCTCAGTTTTGAATTGAGGAGAGTTGCCAGCTTTCGAGCCGCCTCGGGTGAATCGTTCTTGCCCGATATAAGGGTGTATTCAAAGGATATCCGTCTACCCGTTCTCGCAAAATAATCCTTGCAGGCGTCGAGCAGGGAATCGATATCCCACTTTTTGTTTACAGGCATTATAGACGAGCGTGTGACGTCGTCCGATGCGTGAAGCGATATTGACAGGGTTATGGGCAAGTCTTCCTCGGCAAGCAGTCTTATCTTGTCCACAAGACCGCAACTCGAGAGCGAGATATGTCTGTACCCGATATTAAGTCCTTTTTCGTCTCCAACGAGATGAAGGAATTTTACGACGTTGTCATAATTATCAAGAGGCTCACCTATGCCCATCATAACCACGTTAGATATGCGCTCTCCGCAGTCAGCTTGGGCGGCGATTATCTGACCTAAAAGCTCAGATGGGCGTAGGTCGCGTACCTTCCCGCCTATTGTAGAGGCGCAGAAGGCGCAGCCCATACGGCAGCCCACCTGAGTGGATATACATATCGTGTTACCGTGCTTATATTTCATCACTACGCTTTCGATACAGTGTCCGTCACGGAGAGAGAAAAGATATTTAATAGTTCCGTCAAGCATTGACTCCAGCTTTTTTTCTATTGTGGGGATATGGAAATACGAAAGCTCGGAGAGCTTTTCTTTTAAGTTCTTTCCTATGTTGGTCATATCGTCTGGGGATACGCCTCGGTGCATTTGTACGAAAAGCTGTTCGGCTCTGTAGCGAGGTTCACCGAGGGATAGAATAAATTCCTCAAGCTCACTTCTTGTGAGCGAGAGAAGGTCGGTCTGTTTTTGTTCCATATATAGCTCCGTTGTTACTTGGATTATGTCCTTATTTTGTACGTATCATTCGGGCGACGAAAAAACCGTCGGTGTGGTGGATATCCGGATAGAGCGATAGCATACCCGATGGACAGTCTATACCGCCGAAGCTGAATCCTTGGGGAGAAAATTCGGGGTGTGACGAAAGAAATCTTTTCACATTCTCCTCGTTCTCCTCGGGGAATACTGTACATGTCGAATAGACAAGCGTACCTCCCGCCTTGACGTAGCGAGAGCAGTTCGAGAGAATGGCGAGTTGAATGTCGGGCAATGCATCGCTCTCGGCGGGATTTTTATACCTTAACTCGGGCTTTTTCGCGATAACGCCAAAGCCTGAGCAGGGAACGTCGCAGAGAACTCTGTCGGCTGTACTTTCAAATTGAGGTAGGAAGCTTCTTCCGTCGCAAAGGTCAGTCTTGATAATGTCTATTCCAAGTCTCGCGGCTCCCGACGTGATAAGCGAGAGCTTACTCTTGTGAAGGTCAAAGGAAAATAGCTTTCCTGTATTTTTCATATCTATTGCCGCACCGAAGCTCTTGGAGCCGGGGCAGGCGCAGGCGTCGATAACCGTCTCGCCACTCTCCGCCCCCAAAGCGCCAACGCATATCTGCGAAGCTTCGTCCTGAACGAAGAAAAGTCCGTCACGGAAGCCGTATAGCTCACGAACGCTTCCGTTCACCTTAAGTCCCGTGGGGGAAAGCTCGCTCGGTATAGCGCCTTCTATGCGGCATATAAGCTCGTTGCGTGTAGTCTTAAGAGTGTTCACGCGCAGAGTGGTTTTTGGGGTGTCAAATGTCGCGGAGAGTATTTTCTCCGCCCGTTCCGCGCCAAAGACGGATATAAATTTTTCGGCTAAAGGAAGACAGACCGAATACGCCACCGAAAGATATTGCGCGGGCGCATCGTCGGCATTTGGAAATTCAATGGGAGATGAAAGGCGCATATATGCTCGAAGTATGGCATTTACAAAGCCCGAACAGTTTCGTCGGCAGAGAGAGACCGTTTCGTTCACCGCGGCGTGGGGCGGTATCTTGTCCATATATACGAGCTGATAAAGCCCTATGCGAATGGCGCATAGCGCTTCTTTGTCTATCTGTGCCAACGGCCTTGATGACAGGCGGGAGATATAATAGTCGAGCGTTATCCGTCTCTCGGTTACGCCGTAGACTATAGCGGAGACAAGCGCTTTGTCGGAAGGAGAAAGTCCGCTTTCCGACAAAGCGTGATCTATGGCTATATTGGAATATTGATTTGTTTTTTCGCCTTTGAGCAGTACGCTCATAGCCACCTGTCTCGCGTTCATAGAAATTACTCCGAAGTTTTTAGCAAATAATAGTGTTTAGTTTCTTCTGCTTCTGCCGCCTGCGAGTATCACAAGACGGAGCAGAGTGAGCAGAGAAGACGCGAGAGCCGCGACGTATGTCAGCGCGGCGGCGCGCAATACTTTGCCTGACGCGTCACATTCCTTCGCATCAAGCATTCCCGAGCTTCTTATTGCTTCCATAGCTCTCGAGGACGCGTTGAACTCGACGGGCAGCGTGACAAGCTGAAAGAAGGTCACTGCCGCGTAGAGAAGGATACCCGCAAGCAGCAGGGGCTCAAAGACAAGAAACAAACCGATTATAAAGAGAGGCATAGCAAGAGCCGAACCAAATCTTGTGATGGGTATTATCGCCGAGCGTATCTTTATCGGGAAGTATTTCTTTGCGTACTGCACCGCGTGTCCCGCTTCATGACAAGCCACGCCGATAGCGGCGGCGCTGGTCGCGTCGTAGACAGAATCTGAAAGTCTTATAACGTTGGCGCGGGGATCGTAGTGGTCGGTAAGATTTCCACCCACGCGCTCTATCCTCACGTCGTAAAGACCGTTTTCATTCAAGACACGGCGCGCGGCGTCAGCGCCCGTTATGCCACGTCTTGAGATCACCTTCGAATACTTATCGAAGGTGGATTTTACGTTTATCTGCGCCCACACAGAGAAGATGAGGGCGGGTATTACCAAAAGAATAGTCCAGTCGTAATAAAACCAACCGAAAAACATCTTGTTACTCCTTAAAAATTATTTTAAGATATCGCCAAGCGATATCTTCCTTCCGCGAATGAAGTCAGCCGCGCTCATACGGCCTTTGCCCTCGGGCAACACTCGCAAGAGTTTCACAGCGTCCGTGCGGCAGGCTACTGTGATACCGTCTCCCTCAAGCGAGATGACTGTTCCGGGTTTTGCGGAAGTATTATCACAGACATATCTGCTTTCTATCACCTTAAGCAGCTTTCCGTCGGGTGTGTGAGTAAAGGAAAGTGGGATAGGAGAGAGACCGCGGATAAGATTATGCACAGTCTTTCCATCGGTATCAAAATTTATCAGACAGTCGTTCTTTTCTATTTTAGCCGCGTAGGTCGAAGCCGAATCGTCCTGAGGTATCGAAGGGGCATTCCCCTCCTTGATAAGCTCTACCGTCCTTACGAGGACCTCGGCTCCGCAAGAGCCAAGCCTGTCGTGGATATCCTCAAAATTGTCATTTTCGCCTATTTCGACTTCCTCTTTCAGTATCATATTTCCTGTGTCAAGTCCTACGTCCATATACATCGTGGTTATTCCCGTAACCGAGCGTCCGTCGATTATCGCCCTTTGCATGGGCGCTGCTCCTCTGTATTCGGGAAGCAGAGAACCGTGGACGTTTACACAGCCGTATTTTGGGTATTTCAGCACGTTTTCGGGAAGTATCTTTCCGTATGCCACGACAACGATAAGCTCGGGGACGAGCTCATCAAGAAGCGAGGCGAATTCCTCGCCGCGCAGAGTGGCGGCACGTTCAAAATCCTGCTCG
>JAZQWY010000070.1:0-5556 GCA_045632545.1 Eubacteriales bacterium
AGACCGCTTGGCCTCCGACTTCACTGACATCGCCGCATTCCTCAAAAGAGATATTAAATCCCGCGTCCTCGGCGCACAGCCCATTCGCCACCGTAGTTGAAAAGTCCGCAACGACTTTCTTTGCTCTCTCCACGTCCGCCGCTGTCATTACCAAAACAGCCTCGCGTGGGATTGCGTTGTCCTTAGAACCGCCGTCAAAGCACACAAGCTCAACGCCCACCTGCTCATAAAGCAGACCAAGCAGTTTACCCGCCAGCTTATTGGCGTTGGCTCTGCCGTCGTTTATATTCTCTCCCGAATGACCGCCCATAAGACCGCCAATCGTTATCTTTATCACGCTCTTATATTTCGCGTCGGTATATTCGATATCAAACAGGCAGTCCGAGCGCACGCCGCCCGCGCAACCCACGATGAGAAATTTCTCTTCCGCGCCGTCCATATTCAACATCTTTCTGGCGAAGATACGGCTGTAATCAAACGCCTTAGCTCCGTCAAGTCCGACCTCCTCAGAAGCGGTAAAAAGACACTGACAAGCGGGGTGCTTCTCAATAGCTCCGTCAAGCAGAGAGAGCATCACCGCCACTGCGATACCATCGTCAGCTCCAAGCGTAGTTCCCCGCGCCTTTATATAGCCGTTCTCAACGTAAAGGTCAAGCCCGTCACGCGAAAAATCATGCCCGCAACCGATATTCTTCTCGCATACCATATCGGTATGTCCCTGAAGGAGCAGAGGCTCGCGATTTTCATAGCCCTCTGTTGCCGGAATATTTATCAGAACGTTCCTTGCGCTGTCGGTATAATATTCTAGTCCTCTCGCCTTTGCGAACTCCACAAGATACTCGGCTATCTTTTCCTCGTGATACGACATTCTCGGTATCGAGGATATCTTCTCAAAGTGCTCCATAAGAACAGGATACTTAAAATCTTTGCAAATCATCGTGACACCACCATAAATTTTATTTCTGCGGATTTCTCACTCCCGCAGGCAAACGGTTCTTCGGGCGAACCTTTGAAAGGTCAAGTATTCCCTCGGGCATATTATCAATATATTCAAGAGCCTTGCCCGTTCCTCTGATAACGCAGAGCTCGGGCTTCTCAGCCACACGGGTCTTGATACCCGTAAGCTCTCCGATAAGCTTATCAAGTCCGTAAAGCTGACTCCCACCGCCCGTAAGAACTATACCGCCCTTAAGTATATCACCGATAAGCTCAGGAGGAGTGCTCTCAATAACAGCGTATATAACGTCAAGCACGTCGGTGATAGGCTCCATCATAGCTTCAAGCATCTCCTTCGAGGATACCGTCACGACCTTGGGAAGTCCCTGAAGCAGACATCTTCCCTTTACATCGTATTCCTTTGCCACGGCGTGCTCGTAGACCGCGCCAATACGTATCTTGACCTGCTCGGCAGTCCTCTCGCCGATTATCACGTTGTGCTTACGGCGCATATATCTCATTATCGCGGCGTCAAACTTGTTGCCCGCCGACTTTATCGACTTGGATACGACTATACCTCCAAGGGATATCACCGCCACGTCGGTAGTGCCGCCGCCTATATCGACTATCATATGCCCCGTAGGACTGAAAATATCTATACCCGCACCAAGCGCCGCCGCCACTGGCTCCTCGATAAGATAAGTCTTTCTCGCTCCCGCCTGAGTACCCGCGTCAATGACCGCCCTCTCCTCTACCTCGGTGATACCCGTAGGTATACAGATGACCACCTTAGGCGGAAATACAGCCCCGCCGCAAGCTCGACGGATAAAATACTGTATCATCTTTTGCGTTACGTCATACTGACTTATAACGCCGTTCTCGAGTGGGCGCACCACGTCGATATTCTCGGGATTTCTTCCGAGCATAGCCTGAGCGTCCTTACCTACCTTGGTTATCATATCGGTGTCGGTATTGACCGCTACTACCGACGGCTCGTTCAGTACGATTCCCTTTCCCTGCACGTAAACCAGAACGGTAGCTGTTCCGAGATCTATTCCTATGTCTTTTGAAAATACGTTATTCGATTTGAAATTAAACATCAGACCGTTCCTTGTAAAAAATTTTGATAGTATATATATTATACACCTACCCTCGCAAAATTGCAAGAGCGTATTTTGTCGTTATTTCTTATGCTCGGAAGTCGCCACCGATAGGCAGATGACCGCCCTAGCTCTCGCGCGGACAAGATACCGCGCGCACGCCGCCATACTCGCGCCCGTGGTGACGATGTCGTCAATGAGGATAACGTTCTTCCCCGAGACCAAGGTCTCGATTTCATCCGCCGCCTCATATAATCCCCTGACGTTCTTCTGTCTCTCTGCGGCGCTCAGCTTTTTCTGTTCACGTCCGCCCCGAGCGCGGCGCACGGTTTCTGCCCACGGAATACCCGTTTTCTCGGACAGAGCCTCGGCTATAAATCGAGATTGGTCAAATCCGTGCTCGATAACAGCCTTACGGCCTCTCGGCACAAAGGTTATAACCGTATTCTCCGCGTCAAGCTCGGGCAGGTCCTTATCCGCATCAAGAACAGACTTTAGCTGTCCTGCCAAAAATCCCGCAACCCGTGGATTTTTATTCCTCTTCAAAAACATAATCGTATTATGCGACACAGGGTCGTATGAGGAATATACCACCGCCTTGTGATGGCAGAGCGCGCCCGCCGACGAGAGCGTCCCCGTCATACACACGCACTCGCAAACAGACTGTCCGCACCTCTCGCACTCGCGCGTCTTTGCCACGTCCCACCTGAGTCTGCATTCAGCGCAGAAGGCTTCATCTCGGCGTTCGTATCCCATAAGTTCGCCGCAGATAGGACATTTGCGCGTAAAGACGAACCTGCCCAAAAATTCGGAAACCGTCATTTTACCGTCTCCCCATTATCCTTTAATCTATCCGCAAGTCCCGTATATCTCATAGATTGGCAATTATTATCCACCATTCGCCGCATAATATCCTCACGTCCCACGAGCACCGCCATTCTCTGCGCTCTTGTGACCGCTGTATAGAGCAGATTTCGTGTAAGCAGCATAGGAGCCGCGGAGCACATCGGAATTATCACCACTCCGTACTCGCTTCCCTGACTTTTATGCACGGTAATAGCGTAGGCGTGCTCAAGGTCGTCAAGCACAGTTAGGTCATAGTTCACGACGCGGTCATCGAAGCTTATCTCCATAACGCTCTCTCGAAGGTCTATCTTATTTATTACTCCGATATCTCCGTTGAATATTCCGTATCCGTCCTTTCCGTCGGCATCACGAAACCAATTTATGTCGTAATTATTCCTCGTCTGCATCACGCGGTCACCCTCTCGGAACGTGACCTCGCGGAATTTATATTCCTTACGATTCGGCGACGGAGGATTGAGCGCACCCTGAAGTATTATATTCAGATTTTCCGAGCCAGCCTCGCCCTTGCGTGAGGGCGTGATGACCTGTATCTCCTGCCTTATGCCCTCGCCGTATGTCTTGGGCAATCTGTTCTTATAGAGGTCAGCTATCGTGTGCGCGATATTTCTGTCGCTGTCACGGCGCAGAAAGAAAAAATCGTTGTTCTTCACGTCTATCGACGGATATCTGCCCTCGTTTATAGCGTGGGCGTTGGTAACTATAAGACTCTCTTGCGCCTGTCTGAATATCTCGTCAAGCCTGACTACCGAAAATCTTCCGCTGTCTATTATATCTCTGAGCACATTGCCCGCGCCCACAGACGGAAGCTGGTCAGAATCTCCGATGATTATAAGCCTTGCCCCCGGCTTTATCGCCTTCAGCAGCGCCATCATAAGGGCGCTGTCTATCATAGACGCCTCGTCTACGATTATAACGCTCTCGTCAAGCTGTTCAAATTCGTTTCTGTTGAATACCGCCGCCCCGCCGTTGTCGTAGTTCATCTCAAGCAGACGGTGTATCGTCTTTGCCTCCATTGAGGTGGATTCGGACAGTCTCTTCGCCGCCCTTCCCGTAGGCGCGGCAAGGGCGATATCAAAGCCCATACTCTCAAAAATATGTATCAGCGCCTTAACGACGGTGGTCTTTCCCGTACCGGGCCCCCCCGTCAGCAGCATAACGCCGTAACGGAGCGCGTCGGAGATAGCCGTCTTCTGCTGAGCGGCGTAGCTTATTCCGTTCCTGCCTTCCTCGCGCTCGATAAATCTGTCTATATCGGGCAGGGATACTGCAGAACACATCTTGTCTATCTGCAAAAGCTTACCCGCTATGTATTTCTCGGCTTCATAGGCGTGAGCGTCATATATCATCTGCTCACCCTCGCAGAGCGTATACCGCAAGTCTCCCCTTTTCAAGAGCGCCGATATTGCCTCGTCGGCTCTCTCGGCTTCAACACCTAGCAATCTTGCCGATGCCTCGCAGAGCTTAGCTCGGGGCAAACAGGTATGCCCGTTCTGGTTCGCGTTCTGGGTAAGCACGTAGCGTATCCCACTCATAAGTCTGTCAAAATTGTCACTTACCACACCCAGCTCGTTCGCCATATAATCTGCTTTCTCAAATCCGATACCCTCTATCTCATTGCAAAGTCTGTAAGGGTTTTTCTTGGCGATATCGACCGACGCACTTCCCCATTTTTTGAATATACGAACGGTAAGCGTAGCACCGAAATAGTTTCTGAAAAACATCATCGCCGAGCGCATTCCAGCCTGCTCCTTGAAGCGTTCGGATATCTCCTTCGCCGATTTATGCGATATCCCCTTTATCTCGGACAGCCAATCGGGGTGATTTTCTATAACGTCAAAGGTATCCTCGCCGAATTTTTCAACTATCCTCTGCGCTGTCTTGGGTCCTATTCCCTTTATCGCGCCCGACGCAAGATATCTCAATATCGAAGCAGTATCGGCAGGCATCACACGTTCATACTGGGAAACGCTGAATTGCCTGCCGTATTTCGGATTATGTACCCACTTTCCGTAAATTACAATATTATCACCGGCGCATATCATAGGCAGGGTTCCCACAACGGTTATTATCTCGTCATCCCCAAGTGCCATATCGCATATAGCGTAGCCGTTATCCTCATTGGAGTAGATAACGTGCTCTATGCTTCCTTCAAGTCTTTGCAGACCGGAGCTTTCGTTTATATTTTCAACTTCCTGCATAAGCCTTGACTCCTCCTACTTCATATCCACGATATAGTATTCCGCGCCGTACTTGCGGATAGCGCTCATCAGGTCGGTGTCCGTGGCAAGCTCCTCGGTCAGCAACACCGCCACACGACAAGAGCTGGTAACAAGAAAGCTCCCAAGTGCCTCCCTGATAAGCATTTCCGCATCTATAGCATCATTTTTATCCTTTAACGTAACCGCGAGAATTATATTCTCTGTGCCAAATATCTTCTGCGCCGCAAGTCTTGTAGCGCAATAAACTCCAAACACGGCAAACAGCGCCGCGATTATCTCTATGGCAAGTCTCACCGCATAGCACCTCCTCGGTACAATATATGTGGCAAGAAGATGCAAGGTCACTCTTAGCGTGACACCTCAGCCTTGAGCGCGTCCACGAGGTCAAGCTTCTCCCACGGCACGTCTATATCTGTTCTTCCCATATGTCCGTA
>JAZQWY010000071.1:0-2455 GCA_045632545.1 Eubacteriales bacterium
AACGTGCTTGAAAGCGGCATTCCCAACGCTATAAAGGCATTCAAAGAGGTGCTCGTTCCAAAGGGTATCAAAAAATGCGGTATCAGAATAGACTCGGGCGATGTCACCTATCTCACCAAAAAGGCGAGAAAGATGCTTGACGACGCGGGCTTTACCGAGTGTAAGATATTCATTTCAAACTCGCTTGACGAGTATATCATAAGAGAACTGCTCCGTCAGGGCGCGGAGATAGACGGATTTGGCGTGGGCGAGAGACTTATCACCTCAAAGAGCGACCCTGTTTTCGGCGGAGTATACAAGCTCTGCGCAATTGAGGGCAAGAACGGCGAGATAATACCGAAGATAAAAATAAGCGAAAACGTTGGAAAGATAACTACTCCCCACTTCAAGAAGCTCTACCGTCTGCGCGATAAGGAAACGGGCAAGGCTGAGGCAGACCTGCTCTGCGTATACGATGAAACTATAGACGACACGAAGCCTATCGAGCTCTTTGACCCCGAGCACACCTGGAAGCGCAAGACGCTGGAGAATTACACCGCAACCGAGCTTCTTTGCAAGATATACGAGAACGGCGAGCTTGTTTACAACCTTCCATCTATCCACGAGATACGCCGGCACTGCGCCGAGGAGATCGAGGGTATGTGGGACGAGGTAAAGCGCTTCACCAATCCCCACAACTATTACGTCGACCTTTCTAAAAAGCTGTGGGATATCAAGCACGATATGATAGCCCAGCACAGAAAGATAAAATAAATTATGAGATCGTTCAGAACAAATTCCTTTCTCTCGGAGACCCCCACAGTGGTGGCGCTGGGGTGCTTTGATGGTGTTCATCTTGGGCATCAGGCGGTAATCTCAGAGGCGATACGGATATCCCGTGAGCTTTCGGTAAAGAGCGCGGTGTGGACCTTTGAGGAATCTCCAAAAAACTTTTTCAGTCCAAATTCGGCTCCCTCTATAACGGGATACGACGAAAAGCGCAGACTGATACGCTCCCTCGGAATAGATATCTTCGTCTGTATTCCCTTCGATGAAAAAACAGGCTCTATGTTGCCCGAAGAATTTTTTGAGAGTATCCTTATAGACAAGCTAAAGGCAGTCCATATAGTGTGCGGATTTAACTATTCCTTCGGCAAGGGCGGTAGCGGAGACACCAATTTCCTTGACAAGCTTTGCCGCGGTAGGGGCATAGGCTTTACCTGTATCCCGCCTGTGTGCTTTGACGGCGTTACCGTCAGCTCCTCGGTGATAAGGAGCGCTATCGAGACGGGGGATATGGAGACCGCGCGGAAATATCTCGGACACCGCTTCGCCATTGATACCATAGTGATAAGCGGACAGAAGCTCGCCCGCCGACTTGGTTTTCCCACAGTTAATCAGGTGTTTGAGCCGAAAATACTCGTTCCCCGTAACGGCGTATACGTCGCGCGGGTGTCCTTTGATTCAAAGAAATATTACGGAATAACCAACGTAGGTATACGTCCCACGGTGAAGTCGGATATCCTCTGCGCCGAGACGCATATCTTTGGATTTGACGGAAACCTTTACGGCAAAAAGGTGCGTGTGGAATTTCTGCATTTTCTCCGCCCCGAAACCGAATTTTCTTCGGTAGAAGCTCTCGCAGAACAAGTCCGCGCCGACATTGAGGAAGCTAAAAGATTTACCCAAACGCTGAATTGATTACAACAAAAACTGCGAAAAGGCAATATCATTCCATTTTGGAATGATATTGCCTTTTGGTTATACGACCTTTATATATCAGTCAAAATATCCTTCTTTGTAAAGGAGCTCGGCGATAAGCACCGCGCCGCCTGCCGCGCCTCTGAGAGTGTTGTGAGAAAGTCCTACGAACTTGTAATCGTAGATGATATCCTCACGCAGACGTCCGACTGTAACTCCCATACCGCCGTAAATATCGCGGTCAAGGGCCGCCTGAGGACGGTTATCCTCCTCAAAATAGGTTACGAACTGCGCGGGTGCGCTGGGAAGTCCAAGCTGCTGAGGCTTGCCCTCAAACTCCGCCCAAGCCTTGAGTATCTCCTCCTTAGTGGGCTTGTTCTCAAACTTTACAAACACTGCCGCTGTGTGACCGTCGCTGACGGGAACTCTGATACACTGCGTTGTTATCTTGGGAGCATCCGCCTTGACTATCTCGCCGTTTTCAACGTGTCCCCAAACGCGGAGAGGCTCCTGCTCACTCTTTTCTTCTTCACCGCCGATATAAGGAATTACGTTATCTATCATCTCGGGCCATTCCTTAAAGGTCTTACCCGCGCCCGATATTGCCTGATATGTAGTAGCAACTATCTCGGTGGGCTTATATTTAAGCAGAGGTGTAAGCGCGGGAACATAGGACTGAATAGAGCAATTCGGCTTTACAGCGATAAATCCTCTCTTTGTTCCAAGTCTCTTTCTCTGAGCCGCTATTACCTCAAGGTGAGCGTCATTTATCTCG
>JAZQWY010000072.1:0-16778 GCA_045632545.1 Eubacteriales bacterium
CTTTTCGCCGTTGCCGTGGCGGTATTCGCTATAGCGGCATTCTTTTTTCTTTCGGGATATCTGGCGTTCGCTCACACCTGTAAGCGAAACAGACTGCGCGATCCGATGTCCTATGACAAAAATAAAATTCCCGATGCCGAGACCGTGTGGATAACCTCGGCTGACGGGCTGAAGCTCTGCGCCTCGTATTTTCCCTGCGCGCAAAGAAGCGATAAATTGATGATACTTTTTCACGGATATCGCTCCTGCTCTCACGACGAATTTTCGGCTATCCGCCCGAAGCTTTTGGAGAATGGATTTAATCTGCTCGCCGTGGATCAACGCTCCCACGGAAGAAGCGAGGGAAAATATATAGGCTTCGGCGCGTTGGAAAGGCAGGACTGCCAGAAATGGTGCGAGTATGCCGCAGAGCGATTTGAAAACGCGGAAATATACCTTTACGGTATATCTATGGGCGCGTCCACCGTGCTTATGGCGGCGGGAGAGAGATTGCCGAGCGAGGTACGCGCTATCGTGGCGGACTGTGGCTTTACCACCCCTTGGGATATCATAAAGAACTCATTGAAGCGCAAATACAGACTTCCCATATATCCCCTCATATTCTTTATGAATTTTTGGTCAAGAGTTTTGGCAAAGTTCGACTTTCATAGCGTCTCGACAGTATCATCGATGAAAAAAAACCGTCTCCCCGTGCTTTTTATTCACGGAAAGACGGACAAGGTCGTGCCTGTGGATATGTCGCAAAAGGCGTTTGACGCGTCGAACGATAAATGCCGTATTCTGTTTTTTGACGATGTGCGCCACGCCCACGCCTACGACTCGTTCCCCGACCGTTACCTCTACGAGCTGATGTATTTTTTGGGTGAAGATGGTAAAAAAAGCGATCTTCACCGCAATCGATAGGGTAGGAGATGCTGTCAAGAGCAAGCTCCTACCCTATTGAATTTCAAAGAACTGTCCTTTAGAGTACGCACCTTTTTAGATTTTTTATTCTACGACGTAAGGTTCCTCGTCAGTAATCTTTCTGACATGCGGACAACGGATAACCTGACGGTAACTCGGCGCAACAAAACGAACAGCATTGGTAATTATCTTTTGCACAGCGGGAACCTTGAAGGTCGGGAAGGTTTCGTGACCGGGCTGAAAATAAAAGATCTTTCCGTTTCCGCGCTCATAAAGCAGACCCGAACGAAAAACCTCACCTCCCGAATAGTTACCGATCAGGAGAACCTTATCGGGATTTGGCACCGAAAAGGGCTCGCCGTAAGTTTCCTCACCGTCAAGCGTAAAGTAACGATCAATACCGCGCGTGATCGGGTGAGCAGGATCAATAACCCACAAGACTTCTGAATCTCCCGACTCTCTCCAACTAAGATTACACGGTGTTCCCATCAACATACGGAAGATTTTGGAGTGATGCGCCGAATGAAGGAAGATCATTCCCATTCCCTCGTGAACGGCATTGCAAACCATCTTAGCGACCTCATCCGGAACGAGATGGTGCGCAAGGTGTCCCCACCAGATCAACACGTCGGTTTCATCCAAAATCTCCTTAGTAATTCCACAGTTTTCATCATACAATGTCGCGGTTTTTACGACGATGTCTTCTTCTCTTCCCAAAAATTCCGCAATCACACCGTGAATTCCGTTTGGATAAATATTCGCCACTTTTTCGTTTTCCTGCTCATGCTTAAACTCATTCCAAACCAACACTCGAATCATTTTTATTCTCCTTTTTCTCTATTCAACTTTGTCAGGCTTTGACGGCTTCATCAAAACGTTGAACTATTAATGTTGGTTTTATGGATTTATCAGAACTGCTGTTTTAGTTTTTCTATACAAGACGCGCAAACTCTTTTTCCATTAAAATATACAACATTATCCGCATCATTACAGAACACACACGCGGGATGGTATTTTTGCAGGATTATCTGGTCGGAATCGGTGAATATCTCGATAGCATCCTTTTCCTTGATGTCCAATACCTTGCGTATCTCTATTGGCAGGACTATTCTTCCAAGTTCGTCGACCTTGCGTACAATACCCGTAGATTTCATTTTGTTCTCCTTTCAAAATTTTTTCGGTTTATGTCATTTCATAACATTTTCACTCATAAAGCATCAAATTGTGTCGTTTTACATATTATAACCGATAAAATTGACTTTGTCAATAGGAAATTTGTAAATTTTTGGATTAATAGTAAAATTTTATTATACATAAATCCCCACGCCGTCAAATAAACTTTAACAAAAAAAGCTTTAAGGTGTGTCTGTATGCTTGGAAAGATATTTGGGATAATATCCATTATGTCGGTCATATTCGGAATAGCGCTCGGAAACGGAGATAAGCTTGGAAACGCCGTGCTTGACGGCGCGGCGGGGGCGGTCACGCTCACAATTTCCCTATGCGGTATTATGAGCCTGTGGTGCGGAATTATGAAGGTCATGGAACGCGCGGGAATAATTAAAAAAATTTCCAAGCTGCTCTCTCCTCTGCTTAAAATCTTCTTTCCCGACGCATATAAAAGTGGCGAGGGCATAGGCGAGATATCGGCAAACATCAGCGCAAATCTGTTAGGTATAGGCAACGCCGCCACGCCGTTTGCTCTGAAGGCTATGGAGAAGCTGCAAAAGAATAACAAAACCCCCAAGGTAGCTTCCGCCGATATGATAACTCTCGCGGTGCTGAACACGGCAAGTATAAATCTTATCCCGACCACCATAATCGCTCTGCGCAGGTCGGCGGGCTCCGCTGAGCCTTATTCGGTCATAATTCCGATATGGATATGCTCTGTCTGTTGCTCAGCTCTCGCGCTGCTCTTATGCTCGACGCTAAGAAAGACTTCGCGAAAGGCGGGACGGAGGCAAAGGCGTGATTGAATACATATCATCTCTCGCTATCCCGCTTGTGATATGTATAGCGGCGCTCTTTATGATATTCGGGAGAAAACAGTATTTCGACAGCTTCACCGAGGGAGCGCGCGAGGGACTGCGGACGGCAATAGGCATTCTCCCCACTCTTATCGCCCTTATGATAGCCATAAATATGCTAGGGGCTTCGGGGATACCTCAGCTTATCGCTGACGCTGTCTCGCCCGCCGCGTCAAAAATAGGCGTACCCGCAGAACTTCTGCCCCTGCTTATAACTCGCCCCGTATCGGGAAGCGCCTCCACCGCCGCCTACTCGACCTTGCTAAGCGAGTACGGCGCGGACAGCTTTGTCGGACTCTGCGCCTCGGTGATAATGGGCAGCTCGGACACTATGCTCTACGTAATAAGCGTGTATTTTTCATCGGTGGGGATAAAGAAAGGGCGTTACGCTATACCCTGCGCCGCCGCTGTGATGCTGTTCTGTATATTTTTCTCCTGTCTGATATGCAGAATTTGGTTTAACTGACTTATTTTGTGGATATAATAACCTCAGTCTAAGAAAAATGAACAAGGAGGCTATTATGATACGCGGAATAAAGAGACAGATGATAATGGTAAAAACAGACAAGAGCAGCATTTTCGAGGCGGCGTATTTCCTGCTACGCACCGACGTCTCCGAGCCGCGAGCCTCGGGAAACGAGATGCTGAGCGAGGCAAACAGGATAATCTCTGAAAACGCCTCGCAACGCAATCGCCGCAAGGACGAAAGACGGACAAGACTGAGAAACGGTCTGCCTTTTTTCGTATGCGGAAGCATAACGGGGGTATTCATAACGGGTATGCTCTGGCTCTTTTCTTTTCTCGGATAAATGCGATAGGCTATTGACAAGAGAGAAAAAATAGTATATAATTATTGTAACGTAAAATTAAATATAAGTCTCGGAAGTAATGCAGGGAGCGGAGCTGTATTACGGGTGAGGCTCGTTTTTCGTGCAATTTTGCAAATAAACGCCCGTGTATTCTGTGCACAGGCTTTATCGCTACATAAAAAATAATTAAGGAGAATTTATGCCAAAAAAAGCAAAAGGCAAACTCCGTATTATTCCTCTGGGCGGTCTGAATGAGGTTGGAAAAAATCTGACTGTGCTGGAATATGCGGACGACATCATAATAATCGATTGCGGACTTGGATTTCCCGACGAGGATATGCTTGGCGTAGACCTCGTTATCCCCGACATATCCTATCTTGAAGCCAACCGCGACAAAATAAGAGGTGTATTCCTTACTCACGGTCACGAGGACCACATCGGCGCTATTCCCTATCTGCTCCGCCAGATAAATCCGCCTATCTACGGCACCAAGCTCACGCTCGGCATCATCAGAAACAAGCTTGAGGAGCACAAGCTCCCCAACGAGCCAAATCTCATCTGTGTCTCGGCGGGAGACGTGGTAAAGTTAGGTCAGCTCTCGGTGGAATTTATCCACGCTAACCATTCTATCGCGGATGCTTGCTGTCTCGCAATCACAACACCGCTTGGTGTTGTGGTGCATACGGGAGATTTCAAGCTGGACATTACTCCGATAGACGGAGAAATGATGGACATCACCCGTCTTGGAGAGATAGGAAGAAAGGGCGTTTTGCTCCTTATGTGCGAGTCCACCAACGCCGAACGCGCGGGATTTACGCCCTCGGAGAGGAAGGTTGGAAAATCTCTTGAAACCATCTTCACAGCAAATCCCGATAAGCGAATAGTTATCGCCACCTTCTCTTCAAACGTACACCGCGTTCAGCAGATAATCAACACCAGCGTTGCCCACGGAAGACGTGTGGCGGTCACGGGAAGAAGTATGCTGAACATCATCGGGGCCGCGCTTGAGCTTGGATACATGACAGTTCCCGAGGGAGTGCTCGTAGATATCAACGAGATAAAGCGCTTCAAGCCCGAGGAGCTGACGCTCATCACCACGGGAAGCCAAGGAGAGCCTATGTCAGCGCTCTACAGAATGGCGTTCGGCGACCATTCTCAGATAACTCTTGGCGGCAACGACCTCGTTGTCCTCTCGTCAAGTCCTATCCCCGGAAACGAAAAGCTGGTGGGAAGAATAATAAACGAGCTGACGAAAAACGGCATAAGCGTATTTCACGACGCCGTTGTCGAGACGCACGTTTCGGGACACGCCTGCCAAGAGGAGATAAAGCTTATGCAGGCGCTGATAAAGCCTAAATATTATATGCCCGTCCACGGTGAGCACAGGCATCTCGCCGCTAACCGGGAGCTGGCGCTCGATATGGGTATGGACAGTAACAGAATATTTATATCCGATATAGGTAAGGTCCTTGAGATAGACAGCAAGGGCGCGCGCTTTGCGGGAACCGTTCCGTCTGGCAAGGTGCTTGTTGACGGATACGGCATAGGCGACGTTGGAAACATAGTTCTGCGTGACAGACGTCATCTGGCTCAGGACGGACTTATAGTCGTGGTAGCATCGGTGGACACCGACGCGGGCTTGCTTCTCTCAGGTCCCGATATCGTGTCGAGAGGATTCGTTTACGTAAGAGAATCCGAGGAGCTTATGGATGAGGTAAAGCAGATAGCTACAGACGCGATAAACAGATGTCTTGACAGAGGAGACGCTGTGGACAGAATGCAACTTAAAACCGCGGTCAAGGACGATCTGTCCAAGTATCTCTACTCAAAAACAAAGAGAAAACCGATGGTCTTGCCCGTAATTATGAATTTGTAAAAAATTTCAGCCCCAAAAACACTGATTTTGCATCAACATTGCCTAAGTTTTGAATTTGTTCATAATTTATTCAAGAAAAAATCATTAAAAACAGTTATAATTATTTAGTTATCTTTAACTTGCGGCAATACACACACTTTGTCGCGTTTAATCAAAAAAATAAAGGATGAAGGTGAATCCCATGGGAAAATCTAACAGAATAAGGGCGTCACACGCCGAAAAAAGCATATCTAATCCTATAAAGCCAAAAAAGAAAACGGGTATGCCCCTCTGGCTGAAGACAACTATTGCCGCAGTTGTGGCGGCGGTTGTACTTCTGACCTGTGTTTTTGGTGTTCTTTCCGCCAACGGAGTTATGATGCGTTACAGATACCCTGTTCGCAGCGATAACTTCAAATTCTCTGGAAATATGATGTCTTATCTATATCAGACACAGTACCAAAACTTTACAAATCAGTATTCAGACTATATGTCATATTTCAGCCTTAACACCGCTGAATCCTTCAAGGAACAGAAATTTGGAGATACTTCCTCCGGCAAAGGATACGAAACACAGTTCCTCGGGCAGTTTGAGGGAACTTGGTTCGATTACTTTATGAACCTCGCTACAGAGCAGGCTAAGCAGACTCTCATTTACTGTGAGGAGGCTAAGGCAAGAGGAATCGAGCTTGACGATGAGGACAAGGCAGAGCTGAACGAGAGCATCGATACTATCAAGAGCACCGCAACTATGTACGGCTATTCTACCAACGCGTACGTGTCCAATATGTACGGCAAGGGAGTTAGCCTTAACGATATAAAGAAGGTGATGAAACTCTCGCTTTTGGCGCAAAAGTGTATGTTGACTATCAGCGAGGAGATAAATAACGGAATTACAGACACCGATATTCAGAAAACATACGAGGAGACTCCCGATGACTTCGACCTTATCGACTACTCCTACTACACCGCTGAGGTAAACTATGAGGACGTTGCTGCGGAAATCCTTGGAAGCGATCATACCGAGGCTGAGCTCAAGGAAAACAAGGATAAGGTACTTGAAGCTTATAAGAAAGAGATAGCGGAAGCAAAGGAGCTTGCTAACAAGCTTAAGGATATGACCTCTGTCGCTGATTTCAATAAGTACTTATACGAGCATCTTGCCGGTAAAGCCTATGATGAGGCTTACGGGAAGCTCTCCCTCGCCGAGACCGACCTTCCCGAGGAATCTGTTCGCACTACTATAAAGAACGCGGTCGTTAATGCGGTCGTCGCTGATATAATCGAGGGCAAAACGGAGACCGCGGCTGTCGCTGTTGAAAAGGACGGAGCCTACACCGTTTACGAGCAGAGCGTAACCAAAGCGTTTGCCGATGCTGTAGACTCTGTTAAAGAGGACGTTTTTGAAACAGTTCTCGCTGATAAGGAGACCTATGTTCTTGAGAAAAAGACTTACTCCTCCACAGACGATTTCTCAAAGTGGGCATTTGAGGCTGACAGAAAGCAGAACGATACAAAGACCGTCTTCACAGGAGACGGAGCTGACGATGCTGAGATAGACGACGAGGACGGATATTTCAACGCATCGGCTTATATAATCAACAAGACCAGATACCGCGACGAGTCACTTACAAAGGACGTAGCTTACATGGTATTCTCCTCCGAGGATACCGCAAAGGCGGCAATAGAGGCGTTCAAGAACGGAACTATCTCGCTTGAAGCGTTTGAAAAGATAGCTACCGACAAGGCGGCTTCAACAAGCTCCAAGCTTGAGGATTATGTTGAGGGCGCTCTTGGCGTTGATACGTTTGACAAGTGGCTATATGACGAACATACCGTTATCGGCTCTTACACAGAAACTCCTATCACAGCCTCCGAAGGCACTTACGTGGTCGCTTACTACTACGGAGACGGCGAGACCAACTGGAGCGTAACCGTTAAAGCATCTATCTTTGATGAAAGATACCATGAAATCGAACACGGTATGGAAGAAAAGTACGCGATAACAGTCAAAGACAAAGTTCTTGGCAAGATAGACGGCTGAGCATAATAAAAAATGGCATGGAGTATTCCGTGCCATTTTGTTAGAATAAATTTACGAGGATAATTTATGGTACTTGATTCAAAACAAACTACAGTAGCTTACCGCTGTCCGCACTGCGGGGCGGGAGTAATGAGCATTGTGGGACTTTTCTCTCTCAGCGCGGATATGGTAAAGCTGAAATGCACCTGCGGCAGAAGCGAAATGACAGTTGTATATTCCAAAGACGGAAAGGTAAGAATAACCGTCCCCTGCATTCTCTGTCCCAATCCCCATAACTTCACCGTAAATTCTTCGGTGTTCTTCAATAACGAGTTATTCCTTCTTCCCTGCCCTTACTCGGATATCAATATATGTATAACGGGCGAACAAAACAAGGTCAAGGCAGAGCTTGCGAGGACAGAGCTTGAGCTTCTCGACCTGCTTGAGAAGCACGGACTTGAAAATTTCGATATTTTCCACGGTGAGCAAACACTGACAGACCCCCAGATACTCGACATAATCCTGTTCGTGATAAGCGACCTTGATGCCGAGGGAAAGATATACTGCAAGTGTCAGCATACCGAAGCCGACGGCGAGAGCGAATGCTACTACGAGGTAGATATGATACCTGAGGGCATAAAGGTGAGCTGCAAGTGTTGCGGAGCTTCAAAGATAATCCCTTCCAATTCGCTTATAAGCGCACACGATTTTCTCAACTCTGACAGTCTTACGTTAGAATAAGATATAAAAACAGGAGAACCATCGAAGGTTCTCCTGTTTTATTCCATTATTCTTCCTCTTTGTTCACCGTATCGGCGAATCTGAAGCCTGCCGTTTCGGAAACGGGAAGAGAGAAAACGAGGGCGTGAGCGTCTGTATTTACCCCTGCGTCGTGCATTATCGCACGCATAATGTCCTTCTTTTTATTCACGTCGGAGACTATGAAAACCATCTCCTTTTCCTCGGCAAGGGATATCCCAAAGAATTTCTCAGCCGCCTTCGCGCCTGTTCCGCGCGCCCTTACCGTAGTGCCGCCGCCTGCGCCAGCGGAGCGAGCTGCGTCCATTACCGCATCGGTAAATCCCCTTTCGTATATCGCTATTATAAGTTCGTAATCAGAGTGCATATTCTCAGTCTCCTTTTCTTGATCGATCTGTTCTCCTGTTAAATATTCAAGCGTATGCGCTCCGCCAACGCTTGCCAGCGGTACAGCCATAGCCACTCCCCTGTCGGGAAGGTCTATATGCATATCGACAGTAAGTCCTCTTGTGAGACGAGCGAGCGACTCTCCGTCGGTGACTGTGATGAGCATAGTCTTTTCGGTTCGCTCTATTCCAAGCAGGTCAAGCGTTCGTTTATGCACTGTACCGTTACAGTTGAGCGCGTAAAGGACACCCGAATCACGCTCACTGAAAAATCTTTCGTATTCCTCCGTATCGGAACGCCGAATTATAGTTATCAAAAAATATATATTTTTCATTCCGAAACCTCCGTTACAGATCGATAATGTCTTCCTCGGCGACAACATCTGCCGTCTCGGGTATCTCAATGACCTCTGTCTCCTCTACTACCTCAGACTCCGTCTGTTCAACAGCCGCGTCCTTTTGCTTCAACTTATAGATAAGACCGAGTATCTGGATAGTTATGAGGGGCGTCATAGCCACCATAGCTACCACTCCAAAGGCGTTGGTAACGATATCCTCCACGCTGCCGCCAAGAGCGCTACAAGCGCCCACCGCAAACGGAAGAAGGAAGGTCGCCGTCATCGGTCCCGATGCCACTCCGCCCGAGTCAAAGGCTATCGAGGTAAAAATGTCGGGAACAAAGAATGTAAGCAGAATAGCTATCGCGTATCCCGGGATAATAAACCACATTATCGATATTCCCGTAAGTACGCGTATCATCGCAAGTCCTACGGATACGGCAACGCCGATAGACAGCGTCGTTCTAAGCAGCTTCCCGGGTATCGTACCCGAGGTGGTCTCCTCAACCTGCTTTGTAAGCACGTGAACGGCGGGCTCTGCAGTAACGATAAAATATCCTATTATCATTCCAAGGGGAATAATAACAAACCTATATGGCGAGGCAGCTATCGCGTGACCTATGTAATTTCCCACCGACATAAAGCCGACGTTCACGCCCGTCAGAAAAAGAACAAGTCCCACATAGGTATAAAGCAGACCCACGAGTATCTTTATCAGGCTGTTTTTCTTCATTTTGCCAAATATGAGTTGGAATATGAGGAAGAACGCCGCAAGGGGCAATATAGCTATCGCCACCTCCTTAAGATAATGCGGGATACTGTAAAGAAAGAGCCCTATAATGTCCCGTGATGAATCGAGCGCGGGCATTGAATAGTTCACGTTAGCCTCGGCGTTTACGCCAAAGACCAGCGAGAGGATCATAACGGCAATAATAGGTCCTACAGAGCAGAGGGCGACAAGACCGAAGCTGTCGCTGTCCGCCGAATTATCGGAACGTATCGCCGCTACACCGACGCCGAGCGCCATTATAAACGGCACCGTCATAGGCCCTGTGGTCACTCCTCCTGAGTCAAAGGCAAGAGCGAGAAAATTTTCGGGCACCCAAATGGCAAGGACAAACAGTATCGCATAAAAAATTATGAGAAGATATTTAAGCTTGATACCGAAAAGTATCCTCAGCATCGCAACCACCAGAAACAGTCCCACGCCAACTCCGACCGACAGTATCAGTATCAGGTTGGGTATAGAGGATATTTGGTTGGCTAATACCTGAAGGTCGGGCTCTGAGACCGTTATCAGAACGCCAACGAAGAACGAAACGAGTATAACGGTGATAAGACTGCGCGATTTCGTCATCGCCGAGCCCATATATTCTCCCATAGGAGACATTGAGCTTTCAGCACCGAGTGTGAACAGTCCCATTCCCACGATTATCATAATCGCGCCTACGAGGAATGCCAAAAACATTGAGGACGGCACGGGAATAAAGGTGGCAAGCAGGAACAGCACTATCAAGGTCACAGGCAACACAGATGAAAGCGACTCTTTTATCTTTTCGGATAGGATAGTTTTGTTTAGAAATTTCATTGGCTTCCCCACAATAAAAATATTACACACTTATTTTAACATAACTCGCGGTCTTTTGCAATAGCAATTTCCCTTAAATTTTTCTTTTGAAATCAAGCGTGTTGTTGACAACCGAAAGAGGCTGTGATATAATATTTTTAGTGCAAACGTCTTCGCTTTGCACTGTTTTAACATTGAATTTCTGAGTTGTCGGGCATCCGACCTATAAGAGTCATAGTTTTTAGACGAAACGCATAGGATATACGAGAGAATAAATCTTTTGAAAGGTACTCGTGGAGTTTATTATGAAAAATCTGGGTTATTATAACGGAAAATACGACTTGATAGAAAATATGACCGTTCCGATGAACGACCGCGCCTGCTATTTCGGAGACGGTCTTTATGAGGCGGTATACACGAGAAATCATATTATATATGCTCTTGGAGAACATTTGGACAGATTCTACGACAGCGCAGACGCGCTTGGTATAATTATTCCTCACACGCGTGAGGAGCTTGCGTCTATCCTCGAGGAGCTCGTGCTTAAGGTAGACGACGATGAACAGCTCGTATATTTTCAGGTCTCCAGAGGAACCGAGATGAGAAATCACGCTCCTGCACCGGGGCTTGTGGGCAACATATGGGTAACTATCAAGCCCGCTAAACTGAAAAACATATACGAGCCGATGAGGCTCATCACCGTTCCCGACACGAGATTTCTTCACTGTAATATGAAAACGCTTAATCTGCTCCCAACAGTCCTCGCGTCCCACGCGGCGGCAGAGGCAGGAGCTGATGAGGCGGTATTCCACAGAGGAGACAAGGTGACGGAATGCGCTCACTCAAATATCGCCATAATCCGCGAGGACGGCGCTCTGCAGACCGCCCCCGCAGACAATATGATACTTGCGGGTGTCGCACGCGCGCATCTTATAAGAGCCTGCCGAGAGTTCGGTATCAATGTAGCCGAGAAGCACTTCACTCTTGACGAGATGATGTCAGCGCGGGAGATAATCGTTATGTCCTCGGGCACTCTTTGCCGTCCCGCGGAATATATAGACGAAAAAAAAGTGGGCGGCGGCGCACCCGATATCCTCAAGCGTTTGCAAGACAAATTGCTCGGAGATTTTATGAGAGCAACGGAACAGGCGTAATTTCGCCTGTTCCGTTTTTTAATGATAAACTGATAAATTGCTATTGACAAAGACTTATAGCGCGTGTTATAATATTCATGTGTGTATTCTAAAATCAAGAAGTATAATGAAAGGTTGATACATAATAATGAACAATGAAATCAGCATTGCCACTATTTGGCAAATGTTAAAGAGAACTTGGAAGTTTATCTTGATAGTAACTCTCATAGCTATGCTGCTAACGGGATTATTTACTCACTTCTTTATCGAAAAGCAGTATTCCTCATCGGTTAAATTTTACGTAATAAATACCAATGAAGATCAGGACTTTGATCAAACCGCGCTGGTATCGGTAAAGGAGCAGCTCGCTAAGGAATATATCGAGATAATCCTCAGCGATGTTATGATAGACCCTTTGATTGCAGAGCTTAAGGCTGAACATAATATTTCATATACTCCAAGTCAGATAAGAGGTATGATCAGCGCTCCCTCAGTTTCCGAAATAGGCATATTCGATATTAAAGTCACAAGCCTTAACCCTGAACATTCCTATATAATTGCCAAACTTATTGCTGATGAAGCCCCCAGTATTGTAAAAGCCGTAAAAAAGCCAGGCGCTAAAAATACTTTAGATTGCATATCTGTCCTAAACCAACCTGTAAAGGCAGCGAGACATTCTTCGCCAAACCTTGTTAAGAACGTTATGCTCGCAGGTATCTTTGCAGTTGCGGTAATGTGTGTGATCTTCCTTCTCATCGCTTTGTTTGACAGAATCATAAAAACAGAAGACGACGTAAAACGAATCACCACAAAATATCCGATCATCGGTTCAATCCCTTCTTGGTACAACAAAAGCACCCGTAAATTAGAAAACAAAAAAGCCATAAAAATAAACAAAAAAAGCAAGAAACCTGATGATATGTCTATGTCAGACAATTACAGCCTGATAAATAAAGACACCCCATTTGCTGTAACAGAGTCCTTTTCACACCTGAGAAACAGTATACTTTATACGCCAAAAAACAGTGATTCTACTCCCGTTTTCTGCGTGGTATCAGCAAGTGAAAACTCAGGAAAGAGTACGGTAGTAGCAAACCTTGCCTTCTCCTTTGCAAACATTTCCAAAAGGGTCCTTCTTATAGACGGGGATATGCGTTGTCCCGTTCAGCAGAAATTCTTTGGATATAAAAAGTATAGCACGGGACTTAGCGAGATCCTTTCGGGAATAGTAAAAGATAAATCGGAAGCCATTGTGAAAACGGATAACGAGTACCTTGACATTATTCCCAGTGGTCATATTCCTCCTAATCCTTCCGAGCTTATAATAAATCATCGCTTCGGGGAGCTTATAGCGGAATTGAAACAGGATTATGATTACATATTTGTTGACTTCCCACCCATTGGTGTCGTATCCGATGCTTTGAACGTAGCCAAGCACATCGACGGATATATCTTCGTTATAAGAGCGAATATATCTAACAGCATAAGCGTTAAAAAGTCTTTTGAAAACACAGAAAACATTGGCGGAAACATTGTAGGCATATGTCTTAACGACGTAAGCTACAAGGAAGCTATATACGGCGGAAGATACAGCGGAAGATACGGCGGAAGATACAACAAGATAGGCACGACAAAAAGCAATTACGATAAATACAGTAAGTACATCAAATACGAAAAAGTAAAAGAGGATACACAATAGTATAAAACACAGTGAAAACAAAAGTCCCCCGGCAATCCACAAAATAAACGTTGAAAGGAACCTGAAGACTTGATAGTAGATTTTCACTCACATATCCTTCCTCATGTTGATCACGGTTCGGTCAGCTTTGAGGAAACAAAAAAACAGCTTGATATCGTAAGTGAACATGGCGTTGATATGATAGTGGCGACCTCGCATTTCTATCCTAATGTTCACCGAGTAGATGAGTTTCTGCAAGCGGTTCATAATGCATCCCGAAAGATTTCACTTCTAAGTGAGCATTATAAAAACACAAAAATATATCTCGGAGCGGAAGTATTTCTCTGTAACGAAATGGACAAGATGCCAAACCTTGATAAGCTGTGTATACGCGGAACGAAGTGTATTCTGATAGAAATGCCACCCTCTGGCTCTTGGGAGCATCTTATAGTGACCTTGGAAAATATGGTCAACGACGGATATACGATAGTTTTAGCACACATAGACAGATATATAAAGAAATATGGGGCAGAGCTTGACCGAATACTTAATCTTGGCATTATGGCTCAGGTTAACACCGATTCGCTTACGTGTTTCTTCACCCGAAAGGGAGTAATACCGTACATTGAGCATGACTGTGTGTGCGCCCTTGGAAGTGACCTTCACGGCGCGGATAAAAAGGCATATAAGGTCTTTATGGATGCGAAAAAGAATATTGGCTCTGAATATTACAAAAAGATAATGAGCATTTCCGCAAAGCTTTTGGAAAATGCAGAGCCGATAAATATTTAATACTTATAACTAGAAGCAGGAGCTTCCCACATGGGAAGCTCCTGCTTTTAGCTTCTTTTAATTATTTAGTAGCTGAGACGTTATTGTCCGAAAAGCTTACGTCTACGTTAACAAGTGCCGCGATAGAGGTAAGAACCTTCTGATACTCGGCGTTAGCCTCTGCGTCGCTGGAGCTTGAAAGCTGTTCCTTCCACTTTGTATCAAGCGCAGATACAAGCTCTTCCTTCTCCTCGTCGGCAAGCTCCCTGCCCGAATTCAGCGGGTCGGATTTCGCAGTCTCGCTTCCGTCAGCGTATACGGCGTTAACAACTGTCTCGGAAATTACGGTCGAATTTGTTGCTCTATCTACAAACTCACTCGCTGTAATACCCGTTGCGCTATCCTCTCCAAAGGTAGATTTATCGGAGGATTTACCCGCGCTCATAGCCACAGACATAAGGTCGTTGACCGCAGCGGATTCCTTTGCGTATTCCTCATCGGACATTCCCGATTCCTTAGCGTCAGCCATATTTCCAAACATATCCGAGAGCATATCGGATACAGGTCCCGCACTTTCCTCGGCAACGCCGTGCTTCTTAACAGTCTCGGGAGTTGACATCTGCTGAAGAACTTCCGCAGACGCAGGCGTCATATCCTTCATAAGCGACGAGATAGCTTCTGTCGTATCACTGCCTTCCTTGGAAGATTCCTGAATTATCTCAACTGTATTACCAAGAGATTTAAGCAAGGTGGTGTAGGATTCTCCGTCCTTTACGCTGTTACTGTTAATGCTTCCGGCAAGGTCGGTAGCCTGTATCATTGAAAATCCTACGTTTCCGCGGACAGTATCAGACTGCAATATCGCGGTCAGAAGGGTAGCGGCGTGAGTGGCTCCTATCGTCTCGCAGTCAGAGGCGGAATCAAGCACGGGACCGAAGCTCTCAACGATATTACCTATGTCAAACTCACCCTTAAGCTCGTCAACCACGGCGAATACAGAACCGAACGTCTTGGCGATAGAGTTAGCTTCCTTTGCTTTGTCTGTTATAACAGTCGCCTCTATCTTAAGGTCGCCTTGATTTAATCTTACGCTGTTCTTGCCGAACTCGGCAACTCCGTTAAATGCGGCAGTCTTATAATTCAGCGCTCCGTCCTTTACGTCCTTATACATACCGTCAGCAATTTCAGACGCAAGCTCATCAAGAGCCTCGTCATCGATATCTGACATTGTTGCGGAAAGTTCTTCCTTAACTATTCCTTTGAGGGCGTCGAGCGTGGTGTCCGAACTTACCCGTTTAGCTATCTTATCCACCGTAGACAGAGCCTTAGCGTTGCCGTTTTCTGAGGCGGACAGATACATCACGCCGTTTCCGTTACCCGAGTCCATCGTATTTGAATTACCTATCTGCGTAGAGAAAAACTTCTTTATTTCTTCGGCATCACCCGAACTAAGCTGATTTACCATATCAGTGGCTATACAGGTAGAAACTCCGCCCGAGATAGCTATTCCGTAATCATCATATACGTCAGCCACCGAGCTTGAAAGGCTGTCAACGGTCTCCTTCGCGCCAAGTCCGCCGGACTTTATTCGGATATATTCAGATGAAATATCCTGAATGAATCCGTCGTACATAGCCGCGTCGTCCACGGGGAGCTCAAGCTGTTTTGTAAGCACTGACATACCCATATTCGTAATGCTGTTTACAAGAGGAGAAAGCCTTTCGTTTTCAAGCATCTCAAGCATTACACCGGATATAAGCGGCTCGTTTTTAAGTATATTACTCACCCCGCCCTCGGTTTTCACAGCCCCAAAGGCATCGTTTTCAACGAACAGAGCCAAAGAATTGACTATAGTTCTAACATCAGCGGAAATGGTATCGTAATTTGAATCCTTCATTATGCGCATAAGGTCCTGTACCACAACGTCAAAATTCGCGCCAAGGCTCGGGCAAGCGATGCCGCAGAATTCCTCTCCGCGACTCCAATCATCGGACGCCGCCGACAACAGCTCGGAGAGAAGCATAGGAAGAACGGTGGTCTCCTCAAAGGTATCCGACACGCTCCTTAGCGCGTCTGCCGAATCCTTAGCCGAAACCTTATCATCAGCGATAGCCATCACGGCATTACCGACAGAATTCAAAAGCTTTGTCTCATTTTTCAGGGAAGCCATACGTCCGTTTACAGGATACGTGGTAAGTCCGCTGTAAATCAAATCTCCGCCAAGCACCTTGACAGTCTTTGCTCCAACATTATCTGCCGCCGCGTCGGATATCTCGCAAACAGTCTTAAGCACTCCGTCGTTTGAAGCGCCTGCCAATCGAACCACGCTGTTAGCCGATGATACCGTACCGACTGTTGGTATCAAGAGAACTATGTAAATGAGAAACCCGCACACCGCGCCGCAGATAGCTCCCGCAGGGTCAAACTTACGGTCGCTAAGGAAGGCTTTTCGTTTCGCGTGTTTCTTTTTCTCTTTCTTCGGCTTTTCCCCTCCTTTTCCCTCGGTCTCGACAGATGTCTCTATAGTCT
>JAZQWY010000073.1:0-1522 GCA_045632545.1 Eubacteriales bacterium
TAACACAAAAACTGCAGAAAATCAATCTGCGGTTTCTGTTTTTCTGTCGTTAAGTAAAACTGTCCTTTAGGGTACGCCCCTATCTGATACGGCTTTTTTATCATATGTTGAAGTAACGGAATACCATAACGCTCCAGTACACATATCATCAACAAGCAAAAAAAGTGGGGGCTTAACTCAAAAAAGCCCGCAGGCACTCAAGTCTGCGAGCTTTTCTATTAACGATAATATCAGATCTTTTTCCAGGTTTTAGAGCTGAAAAGTATCATTACGGGGAGAATTTCAAGTCTTCCGACAAGCATTGTAACGGTGAGCAGTATCTTTGAAAATACGCTAAACCCTGCAAAGCTTGCATACGGTCCTACTGCCTCAAATGCAGGTCCTATATTGGAAATACAGGACAGTGCGGCAGTTATATTAGTAAGCATTCCGTGCTTCACTTCATACGTTCCCACATCCGACGTAACAAGCACGGACGATCCGTTTATAGGGTCAAATGCAAGCAGGAATATTACAAATACAAGCAAAAAGAAGTACATGGTAACATACGAGAATACACCGTCGACAGTTTTTTCGTCAAGGCTCTTCTTTTCAAACTTTACCTTTGAAACACACCTCGGATTTATAAGCTTTCTTATATTAACGTATCCGCCCTTGACCGCCATCATTATTCTTGAGACCTTCATGCCGCCCGCGGTTGACCCTGCCATGCCTCCAAAGAACATAAGCACCATAAGAACGGTAGTCGCAAGCATAGGCCATACGTTAAAGTCAGTAGTGCTATATCCTGTCGTAGTAATGATCGATGCCGTCTGGAACAGCGAATGGCGGAAAGCTTCCTCAGCGGTATAAGTTTGTGGGAAAGCGCTCAAACGCCCCACAAGGCTTACGAATATCAGCGCTACCGCAATGACAACTATCAAAATATAGGTTCTCAATTCCTCGCTCTTCAATACCTGTTTGATCTTTCCGATAAGTATCAGATAATAAAGGCTGAAATTTATACCGAACAATATAAGGAATACTGCTATAACATATTGCGAAAAGGGATTGAAAAGCTCCATGCTTCCGGGAATAAATCCAAATCCGCCCGTTCCGGCACTTCCGAATGCGGCGAGCAAGCTGAAAAAGAATTTATCGTTTTCATATCCGACGATAGGACTGTCGAGCATAAGTATTATGACCTCAAGCACAGTCAATCCAAGATATATGAGATACAGTATTCTTGTAGTGACCTTCATTTTCGAGGCGATCTTTCCCACCTGAGGGCCTGAGCTTTCAGCTCGAAGCAGGTGCATCGACGTTCCGTCGTTGCTCTCGGGAATGAATATCAGCACGAATACCAGAATTCCCATACCGCCTATCCAGTGCGAAAAGCTTCTCCAGAAAAGCGTCGAGCGCGCAAGTGTCGTAACGTCGGGAACAATACTCGCGCCCGTCGTTGTAAAACCTGACATTATCTCAAAGCAGGCATCAACGTAGCTCGGTATATCACCATTTATCACAAACGGTATAGCGCCAA
>JAZQWY010000074.1:0-2565 GCA_045632545.1 Eubacteriales bacterium
GTTAATAGATAAAACAACGTTTTGCAAAGTTTCATTATCCAAAGAATGAAAATCGTAGCCTTTTGGAAAGAAAAATCTTAAAATATCATTGGTGTTTTCGTTTGTTCCGCGTTGCCAAGGCTTGTGCGGTTCCGCAAAATACACCTCTGTATTTAGATTTTGTTCTAATTCTCTAAATTCGGAAAACTCTGAACCGTTGTCTAAAGAAATACTTTTTAGAGGTTTATCTTTAAGCAACGCTTCAATCATTTCTCTTGTTTCCGTGGAAGAACGACTTTTAATAAGTCCTGCGCAAAGAAAGCGAGTTTTTCTGTCAACTAACGTAACTAACAGCCCCTTCCCGACACCTCCATACACGGTATCCCCTTCCCAATCTCCTATTCTGGCACGTTCTTTTATCACGTCAAGCCATTCGGGAATGATTCGATCCGGATGAATGGTGTTATAGTTGGAGTTTTGATGACATCTGTGTTTATCTCTGCGACGAAGATTGTTCTTTGCAGTTATTTCAGGCAATCTTTGGGCTTTGATCGCTCTATAAATAGTGGCAACACAAAGTTTTTTACGTTTGGGATAAAGCAGCTCCCAACGTCCGCATATCTGTGCGGGACTCCAATATTGCTTTAAATGAGTAACGATAAAATCCCATTCAGGCGTATTTGGCTTCAAAATAAACCGTTTTTGTTCGCGTCTGCGTCTTATATAGAGATTTTGCGCCCTCCAATAATTATACCAATGTTTGTTGTCAATTTTACCTTTGGGCTTATATTTAGCTTTATTTCTATTAACTTCTCGGCTGATAGTAGAAGGACTTCTCTCAAGAAGATCTGCTATTTGGCGAAAACTTAATCCCTCAGATAAAAATTGTTGTAGACATTTTCTCTCTTCTGTGGTAAAATGTTTGTAGGGCTTCATGCTGACCTCCGTATAGATGTTTGTTGTGGTGACTACATTCTACACCTTGGATGGCATGAAGTCTATACTTTTGCCCAGATTTGTATTTTTTCGTTCAAGGCTACGCCTTTCTCTCAAAAATACAAATTTATTATTCTATTGTTTTATCTCTGTTTTTTACGAGTGTTGCACTTCGTATTATAACATGCCCAGCTCCCTCTCGGAGGGAGCCTTATATAGCAATCGCCTTTTAATAGTGCGTAGCCGCTTTAAAGCGATAAGTGCTAAATTGAAAAAAGCGGAAGAAACTTGCGTTTCTTCCGCTTTTATTTTTATAAAACGCTTACAGCGTTTTCTCCGTTATCATATTGTGTATCTCCTCGCGCGAGAGTCCAAGCACGGCGGCAAGTTCGCCGTAAAGGCTGCTCTTGGCGGTATGCTCGGCATCGTTATCTATATCGGGCAGGCGGCGGCGCGTGCGCTTAAATTCCTCGCGGCGGTGTGCCACGGTCTTGATAATGCTGACGTACGTCCTCGGCGCGGCGGTAGCCACAAGCTCGCGGTAGATGTCGCGGCGCTTTTTCTCAAGCGGAACTTCAATAATACCTATCTCGGAAATCGAGGCAAGAAGCTCCCTTGCGTCCGCCTCGGACATCAGGGGGCGCATAATGACCTTTTCGTTATCAATGGGGGTGTAAATGACGAGATTCGCTCTGTCGGGGGTGGGCGTCAGCTTGTAAAAAAGGCGCGTGTCCGCGGCGTCGAAAGGAGAGCTGCATATCTCGTCCACGCGGCACACTCCACTCGTTCCGTATATCAAAAGCTCACCGACAGAAAACATTCGTCCACCTCTTTCCCCGTTGTTAATAGTTTATATACATATTATACCATTTTATTTAGCATTTGTCAAATCATTGTTGAAAAAAAGTTTAGGTTTTTTTGTTTTTTTGGCTTGTATAAACGCCATTTTTGCGCTATAATATATACTGTATTAATGTGCAAAAAGGATATGTAAAATATATGGCTAATGAAATGAATTACGATCGCGCGAAAATACGCAATTTTTCCATCATCGCACATATCGACCACGGCAAATCCACCCTTGCCGACCGTCTGCTTGAAGCGACGGGCGCGGTGGCTCACCGCGATATGGAGGAACAGCTCCTCGACAATATGGACCTTGAGCGTGAGCGCGGAATAACCATCAAGGCGCGCGCGGTAAGGCTTGACTACGCCTCGCCCGACGGAAACAGCTACGTTTTCAACCTCATCGACACCCCCGGTCACGTGGACTTTAACTACGAGGTCTCGCGCTCGCTCAACGCGTGCGAGGGTGCGCTCCTCGTCGTTGACGCGACGCAGGGCATCGAGGCGCAAACGCTTGCAAACGCATACCTTGCGGTGGACGCAAACCTTGAGATAGTCCCCGTCATAAACAAAATAGACCTGCCCTCCGCCGACATCGACCGTTGCAGAGGTGAGGCCGAGGACATTATCGGCATTCCCGCCGAGGATTGCCCCGCGGTCTCGGCAAAGACGGGACACAACATCCCCGACGTGCTTGAGGCTGTCGTTCACAGCATCCCCGCGCCCGACGGCGACCCCGACGCGCCGCTTCGTGCGCTGATATTCGACTCCTACTACGACTCCTACCTCGGCGTCGTGGTCTAC
>JAZQWY010000075.1:0-4556 GCA_045632545.1 Eubacteriales bacterium
CGATGATAACGGTCTTAGCCTTTGCAACGAGGAGCTCTTTGGTTTCCATGTTAAGAAGAACCGCGCCTGCTGCATTGCCGTTTTCGTCAAGGATAAGCTCGATAGCCGAGGTGAAATCAATTACGGGTATCCCTCTGTTAAGGACCTCGTCACGGAGAGTACGCATAATTTCCGCGCCCGAGTAGTCCTTTGCGGCGTGCATACGCTTGCGTGACGTTCCACCGCCGTGGGTGGTTATCATAGTTCCGTCCTCGGATTTGTCGAACTCAACTCCGAGGTCGTTGAGCCACTTTATAGCATCGGGCGCGTCGCATACGAGCTTTGCGAGGAGCTCACGTTTTGCGGCAAAGTGACCTCCGCCGAAGGCGTCAACAAAGTGGATAGCGGGGGAGTCGTCTTCCTTATCTGCCGCTTGGATACCTCCTTCAGCCATCATAGTGTTCGCGTCTCCAATACGGAGCTTGGTAACTATCATAGTCTTAGCCCCTGCGTTATCCGCCTCTATAGCCGCCGAAGCGCCCGCGCCGCCGCCGCCGATTATCAGCACGTCTACGTCGTATTTGATATTGTTGAGGTCAACGTCCTCAGCATTTATACGGCTGTGAGCCTCAAGCATCTCGCAGAGCTCGGTGGGGACTTCCTCTCCTTTATTAGGACCTATCTTTAGCGTAGCGAACTCACTCTTTTTATAGTCGGGGTGATAAGCCGCCAGAAGGTCCTCTTTTTCCTTTGCAGTCATACGGGCAGGCTCATAGGCGATGTTCGCGTCTCTCGCGGCTTCGACCTTTTTCAATGATTCCTGAAATTCAACTGAATACATATTTAGAGCCTCCTTATTTTTCTATATCTCTGTTGTTGTAGAGTTCCTTCATTTCCTCGATAGGCTTGCCCATGAGAGATTCTATCAACGTGGCGAAGGTGCCGTCATTTATCTCTTTGACACGGTTTTCAAGATGCTCGCTTCGGGGAGCGAGGTACTTTCCGTTCAAACGGCGAGATAGCATTGCGACTTGGGGGTGAGATATTCCCGCGGGGCAACGCGAGGAGCAGACTCCGCACATCACGCAGTCGAAAGACTCATCAGCACACTTGTCGAACTCGCCTCTCTGAGCGTAGGCTATGTACTGCATAACATTCAGCGACTGTGTGCAGCTCTTTGTGCAAGCGTTACAGCCAACGCAAGCGTAAATTTCAGGATATAGCTGCATCATTATCTGCTCTGTGGGCTTGATTTTTTCTATATCGTATACCTGCTTAACCAGGGGGAAGAAGGGAAGCGTTGCTACGTACATTCCTTCCTCTACCTTAGTCTGACAAGCGAGACAACTCTTAAGCTCACGCTCTCCCTTGATGCGGTAGATGGTAGCGCAGGCTCCGCAGAAGCCGTTACGGCAGCCGCAGCCTCTTACGAGCTGATAGCCCGCGTATTCCATAGCGCGCATAATGGTGAGGTCGGCAGGAACAGCGTACTGCTTTCCAAACAGGTAAATATTGACCATATTTTCCATTTTCGTTACTCCTTTATTGCCGATTTAATATTCATCGGGAAGCTCGTCTATCTCGTCGCAACGGAATACGGGACCGTCCTTGCAGACGTACTTTGAGCCGATGTTGCATCTTGCGCATTTTCCGATACCGCACTTCATACGAAGCTCCATAGTTGTGTAGACCTGAGTTTTGTCAAAGCCTATCTCCTGAAGTCCCGCGAGAGTGAATTTTATCATTATTGGTGGACCGCAGAGGACGGCTACCTTATCGGTAGAAAAGCCCAGCTCTTTGACATAGTTCGGGACGAAGCCGACGTGTCCGTCCCATTCGGGCTGTTCACGGTCTATGGTGAGGTGAACGTCAACGCCCGTGTCCTTTGACCATTCCTCGATTATCTCGCGGTAGTCAACGAGGTCCTGCATACTGCGTGAGCCGTAGACTATATCTATCTTTCCGTAGTTGTCGCGGTAGTGACGGCAGTAGTTGATTACCGAGCGCAGGGGCGCGAGACCGATACCTCCCGCGATGAAGAGCATATCGTGTCCGACAAATTCGGTGTCCACTGGGAATGCGTTTCCGTAAGGTCCCCTTATAGTTATCTGCTGACCTACCTCCATAGAGTGGAGCCATTCGGTGACACAACCGCATTTCTTTATAGAAAACTCCATAAATTCGGTGTTCGTAGGCGATGAGGTGATAGAGAACATTGCCTCGCCCACGCCGGGGATAGAGAGCATAGCGCACTGCCCGGGCTTGTGGTCAAAGGCTTTCTTTCCGTCGGGGGTAACTACTCTGAAGGTCTTTACGTCGGGTGTGTCGATACGTATATCGGTCACAACGCCAACGGTGGGAATGAGCGATTCCTTCATATCAACCATTTTCATTACCTCCTAACTTTTTCATTACCTTTACGATATTCATATTGATAGGGCACTTTGCGAGGCAACGTCCGCAACCGCCGCAGGAGAAAAGTCCGTCATTGTTGGTGGGATAATATACCAGCTTGTGCATAAATCGCTGACGGAAGCGTTCAAGCTGTGTAAGTCTTGGGTTTCCGTGCGCCATTTTCGTGAAATCGGAATACATACAGGAATCCCAGCACCTGAAACGAGTTACTCCGTTTCCTGTGTTGAAATCCTTGATGTCGTAGCATTGACAGGTGGGGCATACGAATGTGCAAGTTCCGCAGCCGAGACAGGATTCGGAAAGCTCGCTCCATTCGGGAGCGTTGAAGAATTTGCTCGTCTTTCCGTCGCCGAAGGCATCGGCTTTAAGGTCAGCGAGGGGAAGCTTTGCCATTCTCTCCCTGATAAGCTCCTTCTGCGCGTCAACGGCAGTCGTGTCGGTATCCTCAGTTATGTCAACGAGGATAGCGAGGAGCTTATTACCCTTCTCGGTCTTAGCGTCAAGATAGAGAGTATTCTCAGTCTTGTGGCAGACGATATCTCCATCGGGGTCCCACGCGTCAATGCCGAAGGTGGAGCAGAAGCAGGTCTCTGTGGGGCGTGTACACGCCATAGAGATTATCGTGCCGTGCTCACGGCGGTTTTTATAGTAGGTATCTACGGGCTCCGCGAGGAAAACTTTGTCGAGTATATCGAAGCTCCGAGCATCGCAGGCGCGAACTCCGAAGATAACGAAGTTCTCGCACTCGCTTCTTGTGTCAATTATCTCGATTTTCTTGCCTTCCATTTTGAAGTCAACTATATTTTCAGTCTGGGGGAAGAAGAAGTCCTTCGCGCTTCTTACGGTGTTCAGAGAGTCAGAAAGCGTTTTACCTTCTGCCCATTCGTCAAACTTCGCTCCATTTTCCGTGTCTGTGGGTATATACAGCTTACTATTCTCGGAAATTTTGGAGAAAAGTATATCCAGCTTATCGAGAGATATCTTACGCATTGAAGTCACCCCTTTCCACAGCCTCGGACGGCTCAAGGTCGTCGATAGTGTAGTCAACTATCGGGGCTCTGCTTCCAACCTCAGCTCCCGCCTGATATTCGCCGTAGAGCTCATCAATATCCTTGATGAATTTACGGTTCAGCAGGTGCAGAGGAATCTGCTGAGGGCAGACTCTTGAGCATTCACCGCAGTCTGTGCAGCGTCCCACAACGTGGAAAGCACGAATGATGTGGAACATCTTCTCCTCAAAGGAGTTTGCCGCCGCTTTGTTCTCAACGCCCGAATTTGGGTTATCGAAAACGCACTTTTCACAGGTACAAGCGGGGCATACGTCGCGGCAAGCGTTGCAACGGATACAGCGCGAGAGCTCGTTCTGCCAGAAGGCAAAGCGCTCATCTGGTGTCATACGCTCTATCTTTTCGACTTCGTCAAATCTTGAAGAAGCTATAACGTCGCCTTCCTCACCCAGAAGCTCGTCGTAAGCGACGTGCTTTTTTGATTTGCAATTCACACATCTGTCGGGCAGAAGGGAAGCACGGTCAAGTGTGAGCGTGCCGTCGTAAAGAGTTTCGACTGCGAGTGCGTCCTGCTCCTCTGATATCTTCAAGATACCCTCAGCCGACCTCTTGACCTTAGTAATATCCACCATTCCGTTGCAGGGGACGCCGATAGCGTATACCTTTTCTCTCGGGAATCGGTGCTCTGTAAGGAGCTGATTGAAGCTGTATGTATCGCAAGGCTTTAGAAATACCAATATTTTAGAGTTTGTGTTGTCGGTTTGCTTTATCAAGTATTTGGAAAGGTTTGCGCCGCAGAAATCGTTCCAAACAAACTCATTTTTTAGCTCGTTTGCAGATGAAAATACCGACGGTGTTACGTCATAATCAAATTCTCCGCGTTTCCAACCGAGTACGGTATCTACCGTACCGTCTGCCAGCAGAGCAGACGCTCTCTCTATGAGCGCCTCGCGTTTTATTTCTTGCATCGCAGATCCTCCAATCTCTTGTTCTCGCCGAGGGCGGCAACAGTACTGACAAAATCATTCATGGTAGCGGCGAACTTCGCGCCCTCCGCGGCGGATACCCACTCAACTCGTGTGCGTTCTCTCTCGATTCCAAGGTAATCGAGCATACTGAAGAGCATGGTCATTCTTCTTCTTGCATAGTAGTTAC
>JAZQWY010000076.1:0-2181 GCA_045632545.1 Eubacteriales bacterium
ACCTGCTTTGCCCGATCTCTCTGCACCGCCCCTCCGATCTTCTTTGAGACCGAAAGCCCGATGCGATTTCTGATCTCTCCCTTGGGATCTGCTTTGGCAATTTTGTTTGCGGCATAGTCACGAAGAACGTATACGCACACACAACGGCAAATATACCTCTGTCCTTTTTTGTACGCTTTAGAGTACAGATGATTTTCCTTGATTGCTAATTTTTTCATTTGATCACCATCTTTCTAAAAAACGCATATACTAAAAACCCCGATGTACGCGGAAAACAGATAAATCTGCTCTCATGGTCATCGGCGGTTTTTATGTTAAGCAAAAATCAGATTAATAGGTCAATCTTTTTCTGCCTTTAGCGCGTCTTCTCTTCAGTACGTTTCTTCCGTCAGCAGTTGCCATTCTCTTTCTGAAGCCGTGTTCCTTTTTTCTCTGACGCTTTTTGGGTTGATAGGTTCTGAGCATTTAAGTGCACCTCCTTATTCTTTTTTTGTCTCCGAGCCTCGCCCGAAGACCTCGGAAGCGTGTCGCTTTTCAGCCAAAAAATACGCTTTTACACAATGACATCTTATATTAAACCACATTCTTACAGGTTTGTCAAGATGTTTTTTTCATTTTTTCGCGTGATATCACACGTTTTTGAAGATTTTTATATCAAAACCGTCAAGATCGGTAGTTGAAGCCACCTCACCCGATTCCATATTCTTCCACTCCTTACCGAGAGGAAGCGCCTTTATCGGATTACCCGAATAGTTCTCAACGAAGAGATATTTCGTATCTCCGTCCTCTCTCATATGAGCGCTGACCATATCGGGAAGAGGCGTAGGAATAGCCTCAACAAGTCCAAGCTCCTTAACAAGAGTATCAAGAATATCCGCCCAAACGTCTCCGTTGTCTCTGAACGCCTGATAATAAGCCTTACCCTTGCCGTACTCGTTTACGGTAAGCGCAGGTCTACCCGCATAGAATTCGGATGCGTATTCAGCAAGCACTTTAGCTCCTCTTGCGTGGATAAGCTCACAATAGTCTACCGCTGTATATTCCTTTCCGTTCTCTGCCTTTACGCTGACCTTATCGTTAGGATAGAGCGTATCTATCTCCTCGTTCCAGATACCGAAAACGTCCTTGAGGTTCTTTGCGGGGAATCCGCCAAGATAGCAAAGATCGTTCTCATTTACCATTCCGAGCATATAAGTCGTATAGAAGATACCGCCGTTTCTGACGAACGCTTCAATATTATTTATAGCCTCCTCATCGATCATATACTGCATAGGCGCAATAACGAGATCATATGCGGAAAGGTCTCTGTGAAGATTGGTAATATCTACCGATATACCTCTATTCCAAAGCTTCTTATAATATGATCTTATCGTCTTTGAATAACGCTTGTCACTTCTGTGGAAGCCCTGCGAATTGTCAAGCGCCCAACGGTTCTCCCAATCGTAAACGATAGCGACCTTGGATACAACCTCGGTTCCGCATATCTCATCGATAGCCTTGAGCGTAGCTCCCGTCTTCTTGATCTCGTTAAATACTCTCGTATTCTCCGAGCCCTCGTGGTCAACAACAGCGCCGTGGAACTTCTCTGCGCTTCCTCTGCTCTTACGCCACTGGAAATACTGGACGCTGTCGCTTCCGTGCGCGATCGCCATAATGCCGTTTACTCTGTCAACGCCGGGTCTCTTCAGCCTATTATACTCGTGCCAGTTAACAAGTCCCGGCGCGCTCTCCATAAGAAGGTACGAGCGGTTCTTGAGCGAACGGTTGAAGTCGTGCATTATGGAATGGTAAACCATCTGATCGTCGTGCTCGGGGGAGTGCCACAAGGGGTAGCTGTCCCACGAGGCTATATCCATATGCTCAGCAAGCTCCCAATAGTTCACTCCGTCGTAAAATCCCATCAGGTTGGTGGTTACGGGAAGATCGGGGCAAACAGCCTTGATAGCGGCAACCTCGTTCTTCATAAAGTCAGCGGTCTGGTGACTTGAGAAACGCTTGAAATCAATATTGAGTCCGTGAATGCTCTGCTCACCCAAGGGAGTCGGGAATTCAACGTCGTCAAAGCTTCTGTATTTGTGGCTCCAGAACGTAGTCCACCACTGCTCGTTAAGCTCTTCAATGTCGTTGTGATAACGCTCAGCGACAAACTTCTTGAACGCATTCTCACAAAGAGGACAGTAG